>JBKEAC010000058.1:0-47096 GCA_047971925.1 Mangrovibacterium sp. | reverse complement strand
TTCCAATTACATACATATACTTTCGAGCAAGTTTTTACACTTTTCGAGCAAAAAAAAGGAAGAAAAATGAAAAATATTTTTCAACCAACAGAAAATCAACACAATAAAATTTGATTTTTTTTTCGAATGGCAAACTGATTGTAGGTGTTTTTCGTCAAAAATGTAATCTCCAAATAGCAATTTACACCAAAATTGCAATGTCCAATTAGCAAGAAAAAATTTTTTCAGACGAAAAACAAAATGGGAATGGACATGAAAAAAATTTTTCAGACGAAAAACAAAACGGGAATGGACATGAAAAAATTTTTTCAGACGAAAAACAAAATGGGAATGGACGTGAAAAAATTTTTTCAGACGAAAAACAAAACGGGAATGGACGTGAAAAAATTTTTTCAGACGAAAAACAAAATGGGAATGGACATGAAAAAATTTTTTCAGACGAAAAACAAAACGGGAATGGACGTGAAAAAATTTTTTCAGACGAAAAACAAAATGGGAATGGACATGAAAAAAATTTTTCAGACGAAAAACAAAATGGGAATGGACGTGAAAAAAAAATTTCAGACGAAAAACAAAACGGGAATGGATGTGAAAAAATTTTTTCAGATGAAAAACAAAACGGGAATGGACATGAAAAAATTTTTTCAGACGAAAAACAAAATGGGAATGGACGTGAAAAAAATTTTTCAGACCCATTTTGCAAATCCGATTGGCATGAAAAAATTTTTTCCGACCCATTTTACAAATCCGATGAGCATGAAAAAACGTACCAATATATAATGTATAGCAAATGTTCCGTTGAATGATTCTGAATGGCAACCCAACACGCACGAAAGGCGAACCGTAGAGACGCATGGCATGCTTCTCACAACAAGCCGGAAAAATGCAAACCGACAAACATTAACCCCATATTACGGGGGCGACATCCTGAATTGTTTATATATAATAATATTGCACTTTCCTATTTCTAGTTTATTTCCTTACCTTTGCCGACAAAATAAAAGAAACTATAAATAAATCAATAAAATGGAAGAAGTAGATTTCATACTCGATGTGTGCAAAGAAAAAATGCTAAGCACGCTAGCCCACTTAGAAGCAGAATTAGTTCACATCAGAGCAGGAAAAGCATCAACCCACATGATTTCGGGCGTGGTAGTTGATTATTATGGCAGCATGACCCCAATTACTCAAGTAGCCAATGTAACAGCTCCTGATGCTCGTACAATTGCCATTCAACCTTGGGAAAAACAAATCATTCCAGCTATCGAAAAAGCAATCATCAATTCAAATTTGGGTTTTAATCCTGAGAATAATGGTGAAATCATTCGCATTTCAGTGCCAATTCTTACCGAAGAACGTCGCAAAGGTCTTGCTAAACAAGCTAGTGCAGAAGCTGAGAATGCAAAAGTTGGTGTTCGAAATGCTCGCAAAGATGCTAATGATGCACTTAAAAAGCTTTTGAAAGAGGGTCTTTCGGAAGACAATCAGAAAGATGCTGAGGCAGAAGTGCAAACGCTTACTAACAACTACACAAAGAAAATTGATGATATGCTCGCTGAAAAAACAGAGGAGATTTTCACCATTTAATTCCCCCTTGCATTGGCAAGAAAAGAGCATAGATTCGTCTTTATGCTCTTTTTTTGTCCTAAAATTTCACGCCCTCCTCTTCGCCTTGAAGATAAGTTTCTGTGTTCAGTTGCGCAGCAGGGTGAGGGATTGAAGCGGAAATCCTTTTGCTGAGGAACGAAGCAAAAGATTGAAGCGTAAAGCCCGACGGCATGGGGCAAGCATGAGGTAGGGAAAAATGCCGGCACCCCCACAACTCTGTGAAAAGAATGATGTTAAGGCTTGTGCACAATATGAAAATGAGCAACTTGCAGGAATAAAAAAAAGGAGAACTGATGTCCTCCTTTTCTATTTTATGCTTATGCGAAAATCTATTAGAAGAATTTCACGCGATTGTCAACAATTTCCACATTCTCTTTCCATGCGTTAATGCCTTGTCCCGCCAAGCGGTATGCATAACTTGAGTTCATGCGTGCTTGTTCAGCATGCACCATGTCGTCGGTTGCTGGAGTTGAAGCCGATGTTGAAGTGTTTTTAACAACATAAACAGCTGTGTTTCCTGCAATTGGTTTAGAAATAGCACCTTGAGCTAAAGAGGCAGCTGCTGCGGCAACTTTGGGTTCTTGACCCAAAGAAGGCACATTCGACACTCCAAATCTTACAGCTTCAACCGATTGTACAGATGAATTGATACTAGAAGCAATGGCGTTTAAATCAGCTCCTTGCATTTTTGCTGCCAATTGTTCGCCTTTTTTAATTTTCACGACATCTTTCTCGATCGATGGAGAAACTTCTGAAATTTCAGCATAGCCTTTAGGCTGAATGTTTTTCAATCGAGCAACGACAAAGCTATCACCAAATTTAAAAATCGAAGTACCTTCGTAATCTTGTAAGAAATCGTTGATATCTTCGGCAGTGAAAGCGGCTTTAACTAAAGAGCGAGAATCTTGAAGCCCAGCCACAAGCGATTGACCTTCAGAAAGAGTAGCTGTGCGAGAGTTAAGAGCCATTTCTTTAACTTCGTTATCATATGCCTCAACCGATGAGCTTGTTACAAGCTTGCTAGCGTGAGCATAAACATCATCTTCTGTTTTAGCACTTGGCTCAATGTTTTTAACCAATTCGGCTAGTCTCACTTGTTCAACAACTTTGCCTTTTCCGGTTGGTTGAATGATGTGTACGCCAAATTGACTGGTTACCACATAGATTTTATTTACTTCACCGTTGAAAACGGCGTCTTCGAAAACTTTCACCATTTGGTTTCTTCCAAACCAACCTAAGTCGCCACCTTTAGAGGCTGAACCAGTATCAACTGAGTGACGAGTTGCGAGTTCGTCGAAGCTTGCTTTTTTAGTTTCGATGAGTGATTTCAAGCTATCGGCTAAAGCATTTGCTGCATCTAAACTACCCACAGTTTGAGGATTGATTAAGATATGGCGTGCGCTTGCCGAATCGGAAACCATGCTTCTGTCGTCGAGCTTAACCATTTTATAAGCTGCGCCATCTTTCACTGGTCCGTACATTTCGCCCACATTTGCCGAGAAAGCAAAAGCAGCAAGAGTAGAATCTAAATCGGCTTTTTTGTGGTAGCTAGCATCGAAAGCCATATCGGAATTGATGTTCACGAATTGTGAATTATCATTTGCATTTTTGAAGTCTGCACTGATAGCTTGAATCCATTCAAGGGTTTCTTTTTGGTCAGCTTCAGTTGGCTCGATTGGTAGAACAACATATTGAATAGTGCGAGCTGCTTCACGCGCATAGTTTTCTTTGTGCGCATTGTAATACGACTTCAAATCGGAGCTTGATACTTTAATCAAGCTATCAGATATTGAAGAGTAAGGAAGTTTCACATAGTCGAAGTTCACTAATGTTTGTTTTTCATGGAGGCTGTTTTTAGCTTCTAAAGAATTCACATATAAACCTTTTCCTACAAGTGCGTCGTATTTTTCTTCTAGTCGTTGTCTTTTAATCAACTTCTCAACATATTGCCAATATGCATATTGTTGTTGAGTTACTTGTCCGTTGTTCACAAGTTGCAAGAAGTTCAATACGGCAGCTTTGTTAAACTGACCAGTTTGTGGATCGGTGAACATTTGTTGAATGATCGGGCTCACGTTATTACCTTGCACGATGTCGAACAACTCATCGGCAGTTACTTGCAAACCAAGATCTTCGCATGCAGGTTGCATTAAGTTAGCGAATTCTAAATCAGACCAAACTTGACTTCTAACTTGCATCATTACTTGCTCGTCAAGCTGAGCAGTTCCCATATTCATTTTATAGACTTCCGACAATTCATCAACTTTTCGTTGGAATTCAAGAATATGAATTTCATTTCCATCAATTTCGCCCACGACTTGAGCGTCGTTTCCAAAATTTCCTGAACGGAAAGCATCACCAAGTAGGAAAGCCGCCAAAGCAACAAAAACGATACCTACAAGTAAGCCTCCGTGATTTCTAATTTTTTGTAAAGTAGCCATTTATTATTATAGATTAATATTAGTTCACTTTTGTTTCGGGTGACGAAGATACGAAAATATCTTCATTTTCATAGACCTAGTGACGATAAAATGAAAAAAACTAGTCTTCAACAAATAGTTGTACTAATTCTATTCTACTTTCTGTCGCCTCTAAGATTTTAAATTTATAGTTTTTAATGTGTATTTCGGCATCAACAGTCGGAATACTTTCATGATAAAAAAGGATTAAACCAGCCAAGGTTTCATAGGCTTCATCTTGTGGTAGATTGAGCTTATATTTCTCTTCAATATAGTCGAGTTCCATGCGTGCCGAAAAAATATACTCTTTCTCCGACAGGCAGTTATCGATTAAATCATAGGTGTCGTGTTCGTCTTCAATCTCACCGAATATTTCTTCTAAGATATCTTCAATAGTGACCATTCCGGCAGTTCCTCCAAATTCATCAACCACCACAGCAACACTCTGCCCTTGTTGAATGAATCGACTTAACAATCGACTGGCAGGCATACTTTCGGGCACAATCAGAATTTGTTTCATGCATTGCCTTAATGATTCAGGGTGTGAAAATAACTCGGCATGATGCACATATCCCACGATATTATCGATGCTTTCTTCGTAAAAAAGAATTCTCGAATAGCCTGTTTCTACAAATAATTGTTTTAATTCTTCCACCGACGCTCCTAATTCCAAGGCAACAATTTCAGTGCGAGGAATCATGGTTTCGCGCAATTTCACTTTCGAGAAATCGAGGGCATTACGGAATAATTTTATTTCATTTTCTAGCTTATCGCTGGGCACTTCATTCAATCCATCTTGCTCATTCACAAAATGATCTAAATCTACTCTACTGAAAACCACTTTTTCGGTTTCATCATTAGTACCTTTAAAAGCCACGCGAAGGAGAAGATTTGAAAATCCGATGATTATTTTAGAAATTGGATAGAATAATATGAAAAACAGAAAGAGCGGGAAGGAAAAGAAATTCAATGCACCATTGGGATTAATACGAAAGATCGTTTTAGGAAGAAACTCAGCTGTTACAAGGATAATTAGGGTTGAAATAATTGTTTGCAAGAAGAGCTGTAGCCCAGGGTGCATGTTAAGCTGCATCATGTAGGGTTCGAGCACATTGGCAAAGGCAATACCATAAATTACGAGTGCGATGTTGTTCCCCACGAGCATAGTAGCAATGTATTGTCCGGGATTATTGGAAAAGACCGACAAAATATTTGCGGTAATGGAGTTGCTTTTCTTATCGAGTTCTAATCGCATTTTATTAGCAGACACAAAAGCGATTTCCATTCCGGAGAAGAAAGCCGAAAAGAACACCATTAATATAATCAGAATATAGTCGCTGCCCATTTTATTGATTGTTTAGTTCCAAATAAATAACACCTGTTGGTTCCAGAATTTCCCAATTTTCCATTGCTTGATCCGATTCAAAACCGATTCCATTAATAATTTGATCGGCACGAACAATTTGCACTTGCTTTTCCGAGTAAATCCGACCTCGTTTTTCATCCCAATACAATTCTTCAGTCTTCAAAGAATCGCCTTCAGCGTTAATGGCAATTACATTGTTTTTGGCTAGCCAAATTGATTTCTTTTGATCGTGGTGAGCATAATCGGCAATTAATTGCGAAGACACCACATGCCCATCATCAATTTTTTCCACATGTATTCCTTGAGGAAACTCCATGTAATCTTCAAAATTCAAAACTTTAGGTGCCGACATTTTAAATCGCACTAAAGCGGAATCGGAATAATACATTTCAAATACTTCTGCCTCCATGCTTGCCTGATTTTCATCAACAATAAACTCTTTGATTTCATCAGTTTTGTTCGGGTGACATGAAAACAAAAGCATTACAATGATTCCATGAATCATTGCAATGCTTGTATTTTTTCGAAACTTATGGGTTAAACTATCGGGCACGTACTTTCGTTGTTTCGTTAATCCAACCATCAACAGAGTAAGACTGCCCTATTTGCAAACCTTGGAAGAACATGGTTTCTTTATCAGGGAAATATGAACTATAGGTAGCTGATTTCTGATTAGCCTCTTGTGCCACATCGGGTTCAACTTGTTTTGCTTTCGCATAGCAATCAACAACAACCCAATATACTGTTGCACGTTTAAAAGCATCATCGCTATAAGTTTTAGCACCTTGAGCATAAATATCGCCAAGCAAAATATAAGCTCTTCCCGATTTAGGATCGTTAGCGATTGCTTGTTTCACATAGTTCTTAGCTTGAGAGAAAGCATGCTCTTTAGCGAAGGTGAACAAAGCCAATTCGTAATAGTATTTACCTAACAATTCTTTGTCGGTTTCATTATCAATTGCTTTTTTGTAATATTCTTTTGCTTGATCAATTTGATCACGTTTCACAAACAAACGCGCCATGTTAAAAGCAGCTTCCGCTGAAGGGTTCATTTGGAACATTGCTTCTGCAGCACTAGCATAAATATCGCCATCAGTACAGTTTTGACGATCGAGAGCTCTAAGCATTTTCTTCAAACCGTCTTCATCATTTTTCAAGCTTTCAAGTTTAGGCTCATAGTATGCCAATAAAGCTTCACAATCGGCTGCTCCAGATGTTTGAAATGCTTTGTCAACCTCTTCTTTTGTTGCAAGCATTTGCTCATCGGCTGCATTAATTTTAAGGCTATTATCAACAATGGTCGATACTTTTCCGTAATTCGCCACCACATCTTCTTTCTTTAAGTCGCCATTGCGGAACAAACTTTTTGTTACACCCATATAAACAACCAAAACAGCTGGTTCTGTTTCTTCGCCATTCAATTCAATAGCAGCACCAAGTTTTGAATATGCTTTTTTTAGGAATGTTGTTCTTTCTTCATCGGTTAATGTTTGCGTAGCGTAAGCATTAAAGAAATCTGTTGCTTCACGACCTCTCACGAATCCTTCTTTTCCGAAATTCGCAATACGTTTACTGTAAATTTGTGAAATTGTATCAACATAGGCATGAATTGCTGCCATGCTAGTCGATTGTGTTAGGAATTGCTTGTAAATAGTTACCCCATGAATATAAGTATTCAAAGATGATTTTGGATATTTATTGTAGATCACTTTCCAGTGCTTCAACGATGCAGTATAGTTTTGTTGTTTCAGCGCTTGTTCATACATCGTTAATTCTTCCATGTATTTTTGGTCTTGAGCTGCCACAAGTTCTGCTTGGGTTCTATTATCAACTGCTTGACCACTCGCTCCTGCCGCTGGTATTTCACTACCATCAACACTAAAATTGATTGGGCTTTCTTCGGAACCTAACAAATCGAGTTTTGATGATTTTCCTGTCACTAAATCGGTAAATTTAATATACTTACACTTGTCATCAAGTGTAATTGTGAAGCGTCCTTCATGATCTGAATAAGTCGACGTTCCTTTCTGAGCAGCAACTTCCACACCTGCTTTAGGTGCACCTGCTTCATAAACCTTACCAGAAATTTCTTTTTGTGCCATAGCTGAAAAAGTAGCAGCCACAAGCATCAATAATGTCAATACCTTTGTTTTTGAAAAAATAAAATTCATCTTTAAAATATTTCGTTTTTTAAATACGTTACAATTCACAATTCTTACACGAGTTCTAATAAATAGCAAATATAGCAGTATAGTTTTAAGCCTGCTATTCTTTAATGATAAAAAAACATAATTAGCTTTTTGTCATTTAACAAATAGTTCACACAAGCTGCTGCATTCCAATGAAAACGAGGTCTTCCACCAGGTGCATTTTTTCTTCAATTATTTTCGACAAAAATAGCGAATCGCCTCCGGTTAACACAACTTGCAAATTTTCATGCTGTTTTCTTGCCTTTGCCACATACGATTCTAACTCGTTGCAAACACCTTGCTGCACGCCTGCTCTTATGGCCGATTCGGTTGTTGTTCCCATGCTGTTGAAATCTATTTTCTGGGAAACTAAGGGCAGTTTATCGGTGAAATCATGCAATGCTTGGAAACGCAATCGCATGCCCGGTGCAATGTTTCCGCCAAGAAATGATTTGTTGGAACTCACAAAATCAATTGTTATTGCTGTTCCTGCATCAATAATTAAGAGTGGTAGTCCCGGAAACAATGCCGACGCTCCAACAGCTGCCATCACACGATCGATCCCTAAGGTTTCAGGAGTTTCATAGGCTATTTTAAGGGGTAATGTCATTGTTGTTTCCACTCGTTGATAATCGAAATGAGTTCGCAAGTAGTCTTCTAACGATTCGGAAATTGTGCGAACAGAGCTCAGTATAATTCGATTGAACATCTTTCCTTTGGCCTGAAGCGATTCAATGAAACAAGCATCAAAAATCACGGTGAATCCTTTTTCCACAATTTGCTTTTCATCAAGCAATGCCCACTTGCAAAGCGTGTTTCCTATATCGAGCAATAAAATCATAAGTTATTTTATTTTTCTATTCGCTGACTAATATCGAGTGCCATCACCGAATGAGTAAGTGCTCCCACTGAAATGAAATCGACACCAGTAGCTGCCACATCGGACAAACGTTGAAGGTTCATATTTCCTGAGGCTTCAGTCTTTGCCCTTCCAGCAATGTATCTCACGGCTTCCGCCATCTGCTCATTACTCATATTGTCGAGCATGATAATATCGGCACCTGCCAATACGGCTTCTTCCACGTCGATTATATTCGTAGTTTCCACTTCGATTTTAATATCATTGGGCACTTTCGCTCTAATTTCTTGTACCGCCTGAGTAATTCCTCCCGCTATATCAATGTGATTATCTTTAATCATCACCATGTCATACAATCCAATACGGTGATTTGTACCTCCTCCCATCTTCACTGCATATTTATCGAGCAAGCGATAGGCGGGTAAAGTTTTACGAGTATCTAAGATTTGTGTTGATGTGTGCGCTACTTCTTTCACATACTTTTGAGTTTCGGTGGCAATACCCGACAGGCGTTGCACGAAATTCAGCGCAATGCGTTCTGCCGAAAGAATTGCACGATACGATGCGCTAAACTGCACCAAAATATCTCCCTTTTTCACCGAATCTCCATCATGTACCAGCGGTGTCCATTGCAAGTCGGAATCTAATCGACGAAACGCCATCTCTGCTATTGGTAAACCTACCACCACACCATCTTCTTTTGCACGCCAAAAGGCTTTGCGCACTTCCGATTGCGCAATGAGATTGTTGGTGGTAATGTCGCCTGCTTTTAAATCCTCTTCAAATGCTAAATCGAGTAAATGTTCAGCCGATTGAATTATCTTTTTATCTATCATTTTCGCAAAGGTATATATTGAATTTCTTTGTTTTTCTCAAACACAATGTGCTTTTTCCAATCGGGGTGTTCCTTGCGGAAGTCTTCACGAATATGTCCTCCTCTACTTTCTTCACGAAGCAGGGCTGCTTTAGCAATTAAGGCGCACACATCGGCTATTTGCCATGCTTTAATAAAGTTATAATCGTGCAAATCGGTCTTTTTAATTTCCTCCTTTATGCGATCAATCTGCTCGCAAGCCGACTTCAACTGCTGGGCATCGCGCACAATGCCCACATTGGTCGACATAATTTCTGCTAATTCGTTTTTGAAAACCAAGAAGGCATCTTCATTCTCCACCCGATTGGTTACCAATTCCAAACCTCGTATGCAAATTTCCTTTGACTGACGACTGCCCGCCAAATTACCGGCACGTTTACCAAACACCAAGCATTCTAAAAGCGAATTGCTAGCCAAACGATTTGCTCCCATCACTCCTGTTGAAGCCAACTCGCCACAAGCAAACAGTCCTGAAATATTCGTTTCACCATTCAAATCGGTCTTCACCCCTCCCACCATGTAGTGTGCCGCTGGTGCAACGGGCAACAAATCTTGAGTCATGTCATATCCAAATTCTTGCAGCTTCTGATAAATATTTGTGAATCGACTTTTAATTTTCTCTGCCTCAAGATGCTTCAAGCTTAAATAGACATGCGAACTTTTTGTTTTCTTCATCTGCTGATAAATCGAAAAGGCCACCACATCGCGCGGAGCAAGCTCGGCTAGTGGGTGAATTTCCGTCATAAATCGCTCGCCTTGTTCATTGAGCAACCATGCTCCTTCGCCTCGCACTGCCTCGCTAATCAAAAAGGCATCTTGATTTTCTAATGCCAATGCCGATGGATGAAACTGCACAAACTCTAAATCCTCCACTCTCGCCCCTGCACTAAATGCCAATGCCACCCCATCGCCTGTGGCAGTGTGCGGATTGGTTGTTCGTGTAAAAATACGTGATAATCCACCTGTTGCCAAGATGGTCGATGTGGACATAATGCATATGTTTTGAGCTGTTTGGAAGCACAAAGCACGCACTCCCACACATGATTTATCTTGCAAAAGTAACTGTGTAACCGCCATATATTCAAAAACGGTAATATTCGACTGCCTCTTCACCAAGTCGAGCATAAATAAGGTGAGGTATTTACCCGTGGCATCACCATCGGCATGCAGAATACGTCGCTTACTATGCCCTCCTTCTAATCCAAGAGTAATTTCACCAGCGTCATTCTTATCAAATTGCATGCCTAAATCAATAATTTCTTGAATGCAAGTCATGCCTTCAGTAACTAAAATTTCCACAGCATCTTGTTCACACAATCCTCTCCCAGCCACATGGGTGTCGTGTGCATGGAGTGTTGGCGAATCATCGTTGGAATAAACGGCAGCAATCCCTCCTTGTGCATAATAAGAATTACTCACATCGAGATTCGACTTGGTGACTAACGCCACTTTCCCGTGTTGCGCAGCATGGTAGGCCGCTGTTAAGCCTGCCAATCCACTACCAACAACGATGGTATCAAAAGTATATTCTAGCATTTCTTCTTTAGCGCAAATGCTTTTATGATTTTCAGAAATAAATGCACAATAGGAGCATTTTTCCCACTTCCCTTTTACTTGCGTTCGGCAAAGTTACAAAAAGACATAAAAAAAACGACCAATTTTATCGATCGTTATTCATTTATAATAACACAAATGGGTTTTTAAGCTTATCGGCGAGCTTTTTTCCAGCCTAATCCTTTTATCATTGCCGAAAAACGAGTGATCAGATGAATCAACACAAACACCACAAGCAACAACCCAAGGCGATAGTGCCACATGCCAATTGACGAATTTCCACCTTCAACAAAGAATACCAAAACAACTCCCGTAATCAAATCGAACAGAAACAACAGCGACACCACAAGCGTAATTCGGCTTTTCTTGCCCATTCCTTTTTTTACTAAACTTTTATACCAAGCCCAATGTGCTTTAACGTGCCAATAGCCAAAGAGAACCGAAAATATACTAACAATGATATGATAATGCGACCAATATTCCCAAACTTCATGATTATCATCATGCCCTGCCACATGTAGTTTCAGTCCGCTATATATCAAAAGTATAAAGATTGGAATTAAAATTAAATCGATAATGTATATCGCTTTTCCTTTGGTGAACGAAATTCTTTTTACCACCTGCTGCAATTAAACGTTTGTATTTTTACTGATTGCACCATATTGACAAGCCTTTACACACTTGCCACAGCCGATACAGTTATCCTGATTTCGCATCTTGATGTGCTTGTGCCACAAAACTACTATTTTCCCAATCACTTGTTTCGGACAAGCCTCCACACACTTCCAACAAGCTTTACACTGATGTGTATCTACCGACACATAGGGCGTGCCGTGCTGCTTTCTTTTCGTCTCCATAATCATATGCTATATTTGAAATTTTCAACTGCAAAATAATAGCAAACTGACTTCTTGAGAAATGGAGAAAAGGCGGTTAAGATTGGACTAATCTCGGTATTTAAGGTATTCAGCTCGAAATTGAGTGGGAGAAAGCTTCGCCACCTTTGAAAACAATCGTGTGAAATAAGCCCAATCTTCATAGCCCAATTGCAATGCAATTTCTTTGACAGTCAGATTAGTATAGAACAATAGTCGCTTGGCTTGCAGCACATTTTCATTTTGAATCCAATAGCTCACTGGCGATCCTGTCATTTTCTTTACACATTCATTCAGATAGCTTGGTGAAACATTCAGCATCTGAGCATAATCTGATGGTCGCTTCATCGTTTGGTATTTCTCTGTTAGTATTTGCTTGAACTGCAAGCTAATGACCGCAGGCTGTCCATTCTCAGAGACCATCGCCACTTTCTGCAAGTCTTCCACAATTAGCCCGATGTAAGATGAAACTAAATCATTCAAAATGCGCTGGTCGGGAGAATTCGATATTTTCATTCGGCGATGTAGAATTGAAAAACACGCCTTTAAATCAGCAATTGTTTCTTCCTTCAGTTTAATTCCATGCTGTTTAAAGCTCACTCGATTAAGCATTTCTTTATATTCACTGCAAATCAAAAAGCTATCAACGCCAAGCAGAGAACCCTCAACACCCGAGAAGTCACCGAGTGCTGCATGAACTTGACCAGGCTGAACAAAACAAAGCTCACCAGCCGATAATTCAAGCACTTCAAAATCTAACAACAAGTTGACACTCCCTCCTTCTAATAGCATAAATACATAATAATCATCGCGGTGTTGATTATGATGAATCGTTGCGATATGCATTTCATCAGATGAATGGCGCGAGAAAACCATTTTTCGGGCTGCCACATCTTCAATTTTATGTGTTGGAATCTTTTTCATCGGCGAAAGCCATTACTAATTGATAGAACAAAAGGTTCATGCGCCAATGCTCATGAACCTTCTCATCTTATTTATATTGCACCACTACAACACAATTTCGGCAGCAATCTTATCGGCTATCGCTTGCATTTGGGCAGGTTCTAGCTTAATCTTTTTGCTAAAATTGAGCAAATCGGCTTCCGTTTGCATCGGCACCAAGTGAATGTGCGCATGTGGAACTTCCATGCCAAGCACCATCACACCCACACGCTCACAAGGAATAGCTTTTTTCAATCCGGCCGCTACTTTCTTAGCGAAATGTTGCAAGCGAAGGTAATAACCATCTTCCAAGTCGAAGATATAATCTACTTCCTTCTTTGGGATGACCAACACATGCCCCTTAACAGTTGGGAAGGCATCGAGAAAAGCAAGAAAGTCGCCTGTTTCCGCAACTTTGTATGACGGTATTTCACCGTTCACTATTCTTGTAAAAATACTTGGCATGATGATTTAAGGGCTTTAAATAGATATCTCTAAAATTTCAAATTGCATAATTCCTGCAGGAACTTGAACCTCTACCACATCGCCAACTTTTTTCCCAATCAATGATTTAGCAATAGGGGTATCAATCGAAATTTTACCTTCCTTCAAGTTAGCCTCATGCTCTGAAACCACCGTATAAACCATGGTTTTATTCAACTTCACATTTTTAATTGTTACCTTATTCAAAATTTGAACTGTTTCTGTGTCGATTTTCGACTCATCAATGATGCGCACATTGGCAATCTTATCTCTCAAAACAGCAATCTTTGCCTCAAGCATTCCTTGAGCATCTTTTGCCGCATCATATTCTGCATTCTCTGAAATATCGCCCTTTTCAATTGCCTCTCCAATTTGTTTTGAAATTGCTGGACGTTCTACATTCATTAATTGATCGAGCTCTGCTCGAAGTTTGTCTAATCCTTGTTGTGTTACGTAAGTTATTTTCGACATTTTGTATGTTTTTTTTAATCGCTAGTTTAAATGAGCGATTTAGTTAATATTTTACTTTT
The DNA here is from genome assembly GCA_047971925.1 of Mangrovibacterium sp. Lineage (GTDB taxonomy): Bacteria > Bacteroidota > Bacteroidia > Bacteroidales > Prolixibacteraceae > JBKEDC01. Next base: position 33,357 of record JBKEAC010000058.1, on the reverse strand, counting down.
CAAACTCTCTTGAAGAATTCTAAAAATTAGTCTTCTAGTCATTTCAATTTTACACCTGCGTTTCCTTACTCTTCGTGCCGAAGGACAGTAGGGGAAACCACGGCGACTTGCACCCTCAGAAGATATCCGTTTAAAAAAAGTTATTTGCTTAATTTAAACGCTCGGATATTAAACGCTAATTTTCAAACCTCCACCTTATATAAATAAAAAAGAATCCTTCGTGAAAAGGACCCTTTTTGATAGAGCAAAGTTAATTAAAATTTAGAACCTCGAAAGAATACGAAGAGACTTTCAAGATGAATTTTTTATCTCCCTTATTCTTTAAATTTTGGATTCATAATTTCAGTATAAACTACTGCTTTTCTCAAATCAAAGACAAATGCTTCTCGCTCCAGTTTTTCCACTTGCATGGGCGTACTTCCACTACGAACTACATCTTTAGATGCCAATCTTTCAGAACTTGAATAGCTCGACTGACCTCTCTCCGACTTTCCAGTTCTTATCTTCGGTGGAGCGGGCTGATTTGATTCTGTTCGCACCATCTTTGCACGCTGTTCTGCTTGCTGCACCGCCTCACTCACCTCAGTCCTCATTGTTCCCTCACGCTGCACTTCTGAAGGAAACAATTCATCTAACAACGAACCCCTATTTCCACCAGCTGCCTTGCGGCGATTCTTCAGACTATAAGTCACAAAAAACACTATTATTAAAAAGATTATCTTAATCATTCTTCATTATTTTCAATTTGAATAAAATAAATACTTATTTTGCTCCAATATTTCTAACAAATATAGTCAATTATGCATAACAAACAACCTTTTAAGGTCTTTTTTTTAAGTTTCGCCCTCTTTTTTAGCAATGCTTGTAGCGAAAGTTTCGTTTCTTCCATTCCCGAAACTAGCTTTGATTTCCAAATAAACCTCAACATCTACAACGAACTTCAAATTCCAGGTGAAGCAATGTATTTCAGTAATGGCGGATATGCTGGCGTTTGGATTATTAACAGCCCCACGCTATCTATGGAAAACAACCCCTACATTGCCTTCGACGCTTGCTGCCCCTACGAATCATCGCGAGAAATCCGAATCAAAGATATGGATGGATATGCTCAATGCGATAGTTGTCACACCATGTACAACTGGCAAATCGACGGCTCAACCATTGCTGGAGATAATGTGGGCGGACTTGGAACTGAACCTCTTCGCTCCTACTCTGTTTCAAAAAACGGAATGATGCTCACCGTGTTCAATTAAATTGAAATCCTCAAAAATAAAAAAAAAGAGCTTGCTTAAATTCTCATTAGGCAAGCTCTTTTCATTTTAATGGTTAAAATTATCCTATGGTTTTAATGTTATCTCCAATGGATTTTCCCACTTTTTAGCTTCACCTTCTAAATAGGTCTTAAAATTTGCCATCTCCTTCCACTTCTCATTTTCTAATCCCCACACCGCAGCAAAATAATGTCGTGCAGGCTTATCGTTCATAATTTTCTGCGCCACAAAATAAGTGTCAGAAATCACTTGACTAAATTGCTTCTCTGGCACCGTTTGATACATTTCTCCTTTCTGGAAATAATCCTCTTTATTCGCCTCGCCAACATGAGTAACTTCTGCCTGCTTCAAAACAACTGCCATACCTAGTTCATCATTATTCAGCGACTGCGCATCAAGTGTTGCAATCGCTTGATAAGTTCCACTCAAATCAAATTTCTGAGGCGTGCTTTGAAGTAACTTCGTTGTAACAATTCCTGTTGCAAGCTGCTTTTCTCCTTCAAAACCCGACAGCGTTACATCCGATTGAAACCAATATTTTCCAGGATAAATACTTATGCGCTCAACAGCTGTAAGTGTTTGCTCTCCCACATGCCAGCCTGTGTATTGCAATTCAAAAATCGAACGAACCGGACCTTCTGAAATTTTTTGATAAGTATAAGTATCTGTTGAACCCAATCGATATAAAGAGTCATTTTCAAACAGAGCCAATCCACCAGAACCGACAGAATTGCCGCAATGCAGCACATCCATACCCCAATCGGCCAACTGATGATAATCGCCCATCTCGGGGGTATGAATTTTATCCAGGACCAATTCCCCTGTGCGCTTTCCAAATAAATCTTTCACATTTCGGCAATCAAAATAATTTCGGAAACCCATCTTATCATTTTCCCAGTTCACACTTTCACCCTGTGCAATTACTTGGAAAGGCTGAGTTTGCGGAATAGCATCATACGTATCAACCTCCAGATAGCTTCCATCTTCTTGATGAATGCCTAAACGCACATTGGTTCGCTTGCTAAACGATGGATAAGCCTCTTGCGATAAATATTCCAACTCATAACGAAGCGACTCGCCAGCACCAATGTTCACCAAGAAAGCCAACTCATCCCATTCACCATCTAAATCAATATCATCAATTTGAGATGGCACATATTCACCTAGCAATTTCACAACTGGGCATTTCTTTTCATCCGATGGAGATCCTAACAAATGTTCCACCTCTGCTCTTGCAATCACTTGCACCTCATCGGCACGGGCCTCGTCCATATTGTTCTTCACCTCCATATGCCAAGCCTTATCTGTGCACGACGACAAGGCAACAGCAACCAATGCAAAATAAAGCAAACTACTTCTTTTCATGTGTTTATAATTGTTTTTTAAAAATTAAACCAAACTGATTTCAAGCACAAATCTAAGTACAAAAATCAAGAAAACAAACGTCATTTCTATTTAGTTTCTCAAAAAAAAACAAAGGACATCTTAAAAAAGATGTCCTTTGATTATTTATTGAGTTATATCAAATTCAATTATACCGCTTCAAAAAGTTTTTGAAACTCTTCTTCGCTCAATAATTTATCTTCAATAGCAACTTTTTCTTTAATCACAGCCACCACTTTTTCTTCATAAGCTTGATTCATCATGCGATTGCGAGTTTGATCATCTTGCAACATTTGAACCGCATAATTTTCCAATAAATCTTCAGAAACATTTCCCATTCCATATTGGAAAAATTGCATAACAGTTACTTTTCTAGCCACTGCCAGCACATCTTCATATTCAACTGCAACTTCATTTTCTTTAGCAACATGATCGCGAATCAATTGCCAACGGAAATCTTTCAAGATAGAATCAAATTGCTCATCGAGGCTAGCAGGAGTTAAATTTTTATTTACAACAAGCAACCATCTTTTCAAGAATTCTTCAGGCAAATTAAATTCAACTTTCTCTTGCAATGCTTCTTTCACATCGAGCATGAATTTATATTCGCTTGATTGCTCATAGTTAGTAACGATATCAGATTTCAATTTCGCACGGAATTCTGCAACTGTTTTAACTGAAGAATCAGGACCAAGAACCGCTTCAAAAAACTCATCAGTCAATTCAGCTTCTTGAAAACGCATCACCTGAACCACTTTGAATGTATATTCCACACCCTCTTCTAAATCTTTTGCTTCTTTTTGTGGAACATTTAGAATGTTGGCTACTTCATATTTGTTTTGATAAACTTTCATCGGATCGAAAGTCATCACATCACCAACTTTTGAACCTACAGCTTTCGATTTCACGCTATCGTCTTTCATCAAATCAATAGCAATCGCAACATTTTGAGAAACAGGCTCGCCAGTTAAGCTCTCAATATCAACACGCAAAATATCCTTTTCTTCGGCAACGTCAACAGGAACATTACTACCCATGCGTTGAGTAAAAGCAGAAACTTGCTTATCAATCATACTTTCCGATACATCAATTTGATAATATGAATATTTCTTGCGCTTATCTAATTTCACCTCAAATTCAGGAGCCCAAGCGATATCAAACACAAATTCAAAATCTTCTTGATTCTCCCAGCTAATCTCTTTTTGTTTCTCCTCATTTGGAAGAGGCTCTCCTAGCATGTTTATTTTCTCGGCTTCAACAAATTTATTGATTTCCTCTGAAATAATACGATTAACCTCTTCTGCAGTAATCGCCACACCATATTGCTTCTTTACCAAGCCTACAGGCACATTTCCCGGACGGAAACCTGGCATGTTTACTTTCTTACGATAATCCTTTAGGGTTTTTTCTACCGCCTCAGCATAATCTGCTTTTTCAATTTTTAGCGTAATCGTTGCGCTCAGCTCGCTAATGTTCTCTCTTGAAATATTCATCTCTTAAATATATTCTATTACGTTATTTTTATCGCCTTTAGTTCTTTATGAAAAAATTAAAGCCACCGTGCTTGGCAAAACCAAGACGGCGGCTCTTTGTGCGGATGAAGGGACTCGAACCCCCACGCCGTGAGGCACTAGATCCTAAGTCTAGCGCGGCTACCAATTACGCCACATCCGCTTAGTGAGTGCAAATATACAATCGTTTTTTGATTCTGCAAAAAACAAAAAAACATTTTGCTTCTTTTTTATATTTTATAAAGAACTTTTATTCAGTTTCACAAAACAGCCGTTATATTATTAAAATATAACGGCTGCTACTGTGCGGATGAAGGGACTCGAACCCCCACGCCGCGAGGCACTAGATCCTAAGTCTAGCGCGGCTACCAATTACGCCACATCCGCATTTCGAGTGCAAATATACTTGAATTATTTAATTTTGCAACAACTCTACAAATATTTTTTTATTCTACAATGTTTTTTTCTTGAAGCATGCTAAAAAACAGGCACATTCAGCAAACAAAAATCCGAAACAAGCACTACTCAAGCACTACTTTATGGGTGTACCCACTTCCTTTTTCATGAACCAATAAGTCAGCTTATCTAGCAATCTTGGCCAAAACTTACCAAGAAAAACCGTAAAACGCCCCTCCCAAAAGGTGAGTATTAACTGACGATTTCTCTTTTTTACCGATTTATATATCCGAGAAGCCACCTCCTCCGATGTCATCATCTTTTCTTCCGCTCGTGGTGTTTCTCCTTGCTCATGCCCATCGGCTGTGAGTGCAGAAAAACGAACTTCCGACGCCGTAAAACCTGGAGCCGCAACCAACACATGAAGTCCACTACTTTTATTTTCTATGCGTAACGTGTCGAGAAAACCACGAACTGCAAACTTCGATGAAGAATAACCCGTTCTTCCTGGAAGACCAACATATCCCGCTATGGAAATTACGCCAACCAAAGAGCCTCTTGATGCCAGCAAGTGTGGCAAAGCATATTTTGTGCAATAAACAGTTCCCCAAAAATTAACATCCATCACCCGACGAACAACCGAAAGTTCAGTATCTTTGAAATCAGCTCGCATGGAAATCCCTGCATTATTTATCAAAACATCAACAGCACCAAAGGCGCGCAATGCATAGTCAACAAAGCAACGACAATCATCTTCCTTAGTAACATCAAGCTCGCAAACTGCCACATGCTCCGCCCCCAAATCTTGAAGAATCGCTTGCAATCGATCAACTCTACGTGCACCTAGCACCACTTTCGAACCGTTTTTAACAAATTCATAAGCCAACGACTTACCGATTCCCGACGATGCTCCCGTGATTAATACTACCTTATCTTTCATAGTGTGTCATTTAAAAGAAAAACCAACTAATAAAAGGAAACAATCCAATTTGTTCTTTCAAGCTTTGTTACCCCTTGACAAAGATAATATTTCAAAGGCTAAAAAAACACCGTTCATGATATATTTTATCCAAAAAAATATCAACCCACAAACAAACACCAGCAACAGAACTAAGAAAACATGATTTTTAAAAAGCAGAAAAATTCTATTTCTTGAAAATAAAATAAACCGCCAAAACCAAAAAGAAAAAACCAATCAAATGATTCAAACGAAACGTTTCTGTCTTAAAAAAGACCAACGAAAAAACCATGAAAACAATCAAGGTTATCACTTCTTGAATAACCTTCAGCTCCATCAATGAAAATGGACCACCATTTTGCTTAAAACCTAGACGATTGGCAGGAACCTGAAAGCAATACTCAAACAAAGCAATGCCCCAACTAATGAGAATAATACTTAGAAGTGGCAAGTTTTCAAACCACTTCATTTCTTTAAACTTCAAATGACCATACCACGCAAAAGTCATAAAAGTATTTGAAAGCACTAATAAAGCTATCGTGTATAACGCTTTTAACATTTCTCCCCAATTAAAACTCCTTCAACCAGCGCAATGCTGCCGATTCGGTAGAAAACAAACGATAATTTCGGTGATTCACCTGATGAATAATCAACGAATAGGCAGCTGCTGTGGTTGGATTATCAACAATGGCTGCAAAACGACAATTTTCAAAAATTGATTTATTTTTAATGAAAAAATCAGCCACTTCCAGATATCCTTTCCGATCCACAATCATATCCGCATGCATATGATTACAAATCACTCGCTGACAACCTTCCGGAATGGCACCCATTTCGGCAGAGGCAATAATATCTCTCGCCGACACTTTTCCATCCCAAATAAAAGAAAAAACTTGCTCTTCATCATCGAAATGTATTTTCAAATTATCCATGAGGTATCTTGTTATCTTTCGTTTTTTTTTACACGTGCAAAGATAATTATTCAAACTAAATTCCAAATGCAATCAATATATTTTTCAAAAAAATAACCACATTATTTAACTTAAAAAAAGAGCACCATATATTCTTTCTCTAAAAAAACAAATCATTAGAGCGCTTATTTTCTGTCATGCCCAATTGCTCTAAATTCAGATATTGAATAACCTCAAGCCCAGTTTGCTCCTCGCGGAGCAACTCATTTAAGGGGACTTCTAAAAATCAGTTTTAAATTGGGGAAGCTGCTAAATACAGCTGTTGTTCATTTTGTTTTCTGAGCGTATCTTTTGCACTAATTTCTTAAACCATAGCTCGCTATGCTTCTGTGAAATTAGTCCAAAATCTATCTCCCATAAAATCAAAATGACCTAACAGCTAATTTCTAGAAGTCCCCTTAAGAAATCTCTCAGTAGGGCTTTATTATCCTCTGTACCAAACAGCTTATTAAATCTACAGTCACTGAACGCATTCATGTGTTTTTCTAATATTTGCTCCATACTGCGTTGTTTTTGCATAACAAAGGTAATCTCTGCTGAAAAATAGCCTGGCATATTCAGCATAGAGGCAAAAATAGGCTCTATGTCATTTGTAGTGAGTAGTGGGTAACGAAAATAAGGTTCATGTCGTTTACTGAGGGTAGCATGTTTGGCTCAGCGGCTCGCAAATGGTGTTTTTTTTCAACGAAAACAGAGTTCTGTTTTTGCCGAAAAATAACGAACAGGCAAAATTCACCCTCAATATAGAAGCTCCTTTCCCGAATGTTATTAAGTCATCCATGCAATACACCATGCACCCACTAAAACGACATCGAGCCAAAACTTATTACACGATGTAAGACTTGCATCGGCACAAAAACAAAAAATTATTACCCGCTGTATTCAACATAGAGCCAAAAAATATTATCAAAAATTACCACCCCCGATTTGACACTTTATCCTTTGCGAGGTCTTACATGTTGAATGCGCATTCCGATAGGCCCGCAAATAGACACGAGCTTTGTAAAATCTAAATTTTAAAAGTATGAACTCAACAGCCAAAACATGACAACACGAAATGATACAGATATCCTTTCAGCAATGCGAAAAAATCAGGAAAGTGGATTTCAGCTTTTGATGGCAAAATACAAAGAAGCTATCTATTGGCACATTCGCCGTTTGGTGGTGTCGCATGCCGATGCGCAAGATGCCACACAAGAAACATTCGTGCGGATATTCCGCTCTTTCAACCAGCTCAAAGACGATGCCTCCCTCACTGCATGGGTGTATCGCATAGCGACCAACGAAGCATTACGCTTGTTAAAACGCTGGAAAAACGAACGAGATTCCCTTGAAAACTCCGATAATTCCTTATATAAAATGGCAGCTGATAGCTATGTAGATTACAGCGATTTGGAAACAATCAGACTGCAACAAGCAATCTTGACATTGCCCACCAAGCAACAACTAGCTTTCAACTTGCGATACTACAACGAATTGGGATATGATGAGATTGCCACGATTACAGATTCTACTCCAGAGAGCATAAAGTCGAACTATCATATCGCCAAAGGAAAGGTAATTAAATACATGAACTTAAACAATTAAACAGATGAAAGAAGAATATGATTTTAACCGCATAGGCAAACGGTTGCCCTATACAGCACCCGAAGGCTTTTTAGATGATATCGAAACTATTGTCTGGGCAACTCTCAAAGATGAGATAATACCGAAAAAAACTAGGCGAAGTTACCGCCTTTGGTATTCAATCTCTGGTGGACTTGTGGCTGCAAGCATTGCGCTATTACTTGTCTTTAAGCCCCTGAGTAATCATCAAAACACAAGCGATTTTGAACCATTTGAACAAGCCTTCACAAACCTAAGCACTGCCGATCAAGATTACCTATTGACCATCTATCAGGATGATTTATTTATAAACGACTAAAAAAATGCATAATGAAAAATATTTTTAAAACCCTTCTGCTTATCATGGTAATGAGTACTTTTCACATAAGCTCCTACGCCCAAAAAGACAGCAGACAACGTATGACACGAGAAGAATTAGCCGTAGCACAGGCTAAATATATTGCAAAGGAAATGGCACTGAACGACACAAATGCAACAAAGTTTATCGCAACATTTTGCCAGTTTCAAAAAGAAATTTGGGCTCTTGGCCCACGCCCTCAAGGAGACATTTCCGACCGAACAGATGCCGAAGCCGAGCAAGCGTTGAAAGAACGATTTGCCCATAGCCAAAAAATACTTAATCTGCGTGAAAAGTATTATGAAGAATACAGCAAGTTCTTATCGCCAACACAAATTGCAGAGATATACGAGTTGGAAAGAAAGATGATGAGCCGTCTGTATCATCATGCTCAAAAAGAAAAAACTTCTAAAAAGTAATCGAATTATGAAGCAAATATTAAAAATATTCAGCGTGTGTTGCCTAGTTATGGCGACAATGATTGCTTGTCAGAAAGATAATGACAAAGAAAGCAGCACTCCTCCCGACAATCGGGAAGAGGACAAAAGCCTTACCGCCACCATCTCCGACGGGCTTTATGCCAATTGGAATGCTGGCGATGCCATCAAATTGTTTTACAACGAAGAAACTTTTTCCATGGAAACAATAGAGTCTGGCAATTCATCGCTCCTTTCGAACACAATTGATGGCACTTTCTCCGATGACAATCCTTTACTTGGTGTCTTCCCCGCCAATAATATGGTTTCGGCTAATCTAGAAAGTGTAACCGTAAGCATTCCAAAAGTTCAAGTGGCTAGCAACACTGGATACGATGCAAACTCAGCTGTGGCGGTAGCTCGCACAAGCTCTGAATCACTCTCTTTCCACACCGTTTGTGGCGGCATAAAACTAAACTTTGAGATGTCGGGAGTAACAAAAATAGAATTAGAAAGCGTTGATGACTATGCTCTTTCAGGCACAGTCAAAATAAAATGGAATGAGCTGGGAGAACCCATAGTCGATGAAATCGAAAATGCCAATTCCATCATTACTTTCAGTGCTGCGGCGGAAACTGGCTTCACCCCAAATCAGGACTATCACATCTCCACCTTGCCTTGCGACCTCTATGGCGGATACCGACTTTCCATCTTTAAAGATGGCTTGGTGGCTCATTATTTCAGCGTGCATCAGGTGGTTGAACGAGCCAATTTCATCAGCCCTAGCGATTGGGAGGAAAGCAAGTTAGAATTTGACGACCCCGATGCGCCACTTGTGGAGGAAGAACGTCCCGAGCTAGATGCCACAACAAATGCACTTCTGAGTCAATATCAAAAGAACCCAACGGAAGAAAACAAACAGGCATTGCTCGACCAAATGGGCATTCGCTATGACAAAGTTGTGGCACGCAAAAAAGCCAAACTTCGCGAGCTGGAACGTGAAGCAAAAACGCCCGACGTAGTCGAAGAAATGCAGATTATTGTGGATGAAATGGTGGATAATCGGGAGATTAGATTGGAGCAACAGTTCCTTCGGCTCATCGACCCTCGCGATGATGACAACCCCAATGATGCATGGATGGTGTTGCGTGGTGCTTCTGCTCGGAATGCCTACATTGCATATGCGCCCGTAACCAATGCTGAATATGCGTTCTTCAAACCCGACTTTGATTATGATGCTGAAAAGGACGATTTCCCAATTGTAAACATCACAATTGCAGAAGCCAGTGCTTATTGCGAATGGCTCACAGCGCAAGACAATGCTCACACCTATCGCCTACCTAGCGATGAAGAATGGATTCTCGGTGCTGGTCATATGCCGAAAGATGTAGTCATGAACTCAGGCAAAATCAATTCGGGATTAACAGCGGTAGATGCTTATAGTGAGACAACAGGTGCTTGCGGAGGTATTGATTTCTGGGGCAATTGCTGGGAGTGGACCTCCACAACCGACACGAGCGGTTCATATATCATCAAAGGCGGAAGCTGGGATTCGGAGCGCGATGATTGTCGTAGCGAAAAATCCGATGATGTGCGAACAGGCATACAAGGTTATGTTAATGTTGGTTTTCGAGTGGTGAGGGTTGAAAGTTAGCTGATAGATGCCATCAAAAAAAAAGTCTGGTTCGTTGAACCAGACTTTTCCATATCGTTACACTTCACAACTCACACAATTTTCTTCATGGCAGTCATTGCTTCACGTAAATATTCGCCCACTTCTTCCACTGGGTGCCAGCGAATAATTTCGTTCACAGCAATCAATTGCTTATTGTCCACACCATTTCCTTTGCCTTCACCATAGGCTTTGCCAATCACATCGACATCAATTTTCTTCATGAAGTCGGCAAGTAGTGGTTTGCAAGCATGGTCGAATAAATAGCAACCATATTCGGCGGTATCTGAAATCACGCGGTTCATTTCAAAGAGTTTTTTGCGTGCAATCGTGTTGGCAATAAGCGGTGTTTCGTGCAAAGACTCATAATAGGCCGACTCTTCTTTAATACCCGCCTCAACCATAGTTTCAAATGCAAGTTCAACACCCGATTTCACAAATGCCACCATCAGCACACCATGATCGAAATACTCTTGTTCAGAGATTTCCACTTGTCCAGCAGGCGTTTTCTCGAAAGCCGTTTGGGCAGTAGCAGCACGCCAAGTGAGTAGGTTCGCATCATCATTTGCCCAATCTTCCATCATCACACGCGAGAACTCACCACTAATGATATCGTCCATATGCTTTTGGAAAAGTGGACGCATGATGCGCTTCAACTCTTCCGAAAGCTCAAAAGCTTTAATCTTCGCAGGATTAGAAAGCCTATCCATCATGTTCGTTACCCCACCATGCTTCAAGGCTTCAGTAATCACTTCCCAACCATATTGAATCAACTTTGAAGCATATCCGGGGTCGATACCTTTCTCCAGCATCTTATCAAAAGAAAGAATAGAACCCGTTTGAAGCAATCCACAAAGAATAGTTTGCTCGCCCATGAGGTCGGATTTCACTTCCGCCACAAACGATGAACGAAGCACACCGGCGCGGTCGCCTCCAGTTGCCACCGCATAAGCTTTTGCAATTTCTAAACCATCGCCATTCGGGTCGTTTTCGGGGTGCACCGCAATCAATGTAGGCACACCAAAACCACGTTTATATTCTTCGCGCACTTCCGAACCAGGCGATTTAGGGGCAACCATTATCACCGTAATATCTTTACGCACCTGCATGCCCTCTTCCACCATATTAAAACCATGCGAGTAAGAAAGCACTGCACCCTTTTTCATGAGCGGCATCACCGCCGAAACCACAGCCGTGTGCTGCTTATCGGGCGTAAGATTCACAACCACGTCGGCAGTTGGAATAAGTTCTTCATAAGTGCCCACATTGAATTTGTTTTCTGTTGCATTTTTAAATGATTGGCGTTGCTGCTCAATGGCTTCAGCACGCAAGGCATACGATATATTCAAGCCCGAATCTCGCATGTTTAAACCTTGATTTAAACCTTGAGCTCCGCATCCCACAATGACTATCTTTTTACCTACTAATTTACTCACGCCATCGGTAAACTCCGATGCGTCCATGAACTCACAAGTTCCTAATTGCTCTAATTGCCCCCGCAATGAAAGCATGTTGAAATAATTTGCCATGTATTTTGATTTGTTAGTGCAGAATGCTGCGTGTAAAACCCGAAGTTCCGACATGCTGCCCTTCTGCACGATGTTTATTTTTCGTTATTCACAATTGATTAACTCATCTCTTTCTTTCAAAAACTCCGAAAGCCTTTCAATCGGGTCGCGCGTAATAGCAATACAACCTGTGCGAATGAACTGCAAGACACCAAACTGTGAAAGATCGACAAACAACTGTTGCGTTTCTTCTTTATGTCCGGTTTTTTCAATTACAGTAAACTCACGTGTTATTTCCAAAATTCGAGCACCCGATTTTCGCACAAGCTGCTCAATTTGATCACTATCATAAATAGCATCGGTTGATACTTTATATAGTGCTAATTCTTGACAAACCATTTGGTCGGTGGTGTGATAAAAAGCTTTTAGCACGTCGACCATTTTCTCTATTTGCATCACAACCATTTTCACGCGCTCTTCGGTTTCTTTAAGCACAATGGTGAATTTCGAAACCCCTTCAATGGCCGATTCCGATGCTGTAATACTATCAATATTCATCTTCCTTCGCGTGAAATTGATGGTCAATCTATTTAATAATCCGATGTTGTTTTCGGAATATACACTGATAATAAATTCTTGTTTCATATCTTTTTGTAAGGAGCTCCTCTAAGAGTAGCCCTGTTTTTAATCATTCACAACAGCCCAATGGCGAAATATATTCGATTAGCCCAAGGCACACCAATATTCTGCACACATTCAAGACACAATTCTACTCCAACATAACCTCTGAAACCGACGAACCCACTGGAACCATTGGGAAAACATTTTCTTCTTTTTCCACCACCACTTCAAGCAAACATGGACCATCATGAGCAAGCATTTCACGCACACAAGCAGATAAATCTTCTCTCCGCTCCACCTTGAAAGCTTCCATGCCAAAACCTTTAGATATCATTGTGAAATTGGGGTTTTGTAATTCCGTGAAAGAATAACGTCGATCGAAGAACATCTCCTGCCACTGCCTCACCATGCCCAAGAAATTATTATTTAGCACAATGATTTTTATTGGCAACTTATTTTGCACGATAGTTCCTAATTCTTGCAAAGTCATTTGAAATCCACCATCGCCCACAAAGCAAACCACCTTTCGATTTTTTGCAGCTATTTGCGCTCCGATTGATGCCGGAATTCCAAATCCCATAGTGCCCAACCCTCCCGAAGTTACATTACTTCTCGATTGGGTGAATTTAAAGTAGCGCGATGCTATCATTTGATGCTGCCCAACATCGGTTACCAGCACGGCATCATGATTCACACTTTCAGAAACCAACTTCACCACTTCACCCATAGTAATTCCACCACTCGTTGGACAAGTTGCTTTCTTTATCACCCTTTCTTGCTCCACTAGATCGCAAGCTCTAAACTCAGCAATCCAATCGGCGTGATTATTTTCATCGATTGCTTCGGTGAGCATTGGTAAAATCTTCTTTGCATTGCCCACCACGCCCACATCGGCTTTAATAATTTTATGAATTTCTGCAGGGTCGATTTCAATGTGAATAATTTTCGCCTTCACTCCATACTCACTCACCTTTCCAGTAACCCTATCGTCAAATCGCATTCCAACTGCAATGAGCAAATCGGCTTCGTTTGTTTTAATGTTTGGGGCATAATTCCCATGCATGCCCAACATGCCCACATTTAAATAATGATTTGATGGCATGGCGGAAAGACCAAGTAAAGTGTATGCTGCTGGGATTCCTGCTTTTTCGAGTAATTGCATCAATTCATTTTCTGCATGAGCAATAATCACCCCCTGCCCCACAAGCACAAGAGGTTTCTTTGCATTATTAATTAGAATTGCAGCCTCTTCAATCTTATTGACATGAATGGGTAATTCAGGCACATAGGAGCGAATCTTTGGGCATCGCTGATATTCGAAGTCTAATTCTTGAAATTGAGCATCTTTAGCTATATCAATCAACACCGGACCAGGTCGACCTGTCTGCGCAATATAGAAAGCCTTTGCCAGAGCTGTGGGTATTTCATCGGCAGTAGTTACCTGATAGTTCCACTTCGTTACCGGCATCGACAGCCCAATCATGTCCGATTCTTGAAAAGCATCGGTTCCAAGAAGCGATGAAGCCACCTGCCCTGTAATGCACACCAAAGGAACAGAGTCAATTTGAGCATTAGCAATTCCAGTTAAAATGTTGGTTGCACCTGGTCCGGAAGTAGCAAACACCACTCCAGCTTTTCCCGCCACCTTGGCGAAACCTTCGGCAGCATGCACAGCACCTTGCTCATGCCGGGTGAGCACATGGTTTATTTGTTGCTGATAATCATACAGTGCATCATAGATCGGCATGATAGCTCCTCCGGGGTAACCAAAAATTGTATCAACACCTTCTTCTAGCAAAGACATGATTACCGCCTTTGCTCCTGTTACTCTTTGTTTTTCCATATTGTAAGCTCCTAGCCACCACCTCCAAGAAGGAAAGCAAAACGGGCTTTGTTTATTTTCTTTTATTCATTATCACTGCAATTCCTTTCTGCTCGTTGAAGAAGCCCGAAAGGCTCACTGCTTTAAATCAGTCTCACCGCTCCTTTATCGGCTGAGGAAACCAGACTCGAATAAGCTTTCAATGCCTTGCTCACCTCACGTTGTCGTGAACTTGGCTTAAATGCGTTTTCTCCTTTTTCCTCTTCCGCTTTGCGCCTAGCTTGCAATTCAGCAGCACAGAGCAGCACATTGATTTTTCTATTGGGAATGTCAATTTCTATATTGTCGCCATCTTTAATCAATGCAATCACACCTCCCGCGGCAGCCTCAGGAGAAACATGTCCGATTGATAATCCCGATGTGCCACCCGAAAACCTGCCATCGGTGAGCAATGCACACTGCTTATCGAGCTTCATCGATTTCAAATATGATGTGGGATAAAGCATTTCTTGCATTCCCGGACCACCTTTCGGACCTTCATAGCGGATAATCACCACATCGCCAGCCTTCACCTCACTACCCAAGATACCATTCACTGCCGCCTCTTGCGATTCAAACACTCGCGCCTTTCCTTTAAATTGATATACCGATGCATCAACACCTGCCGTTTTCACAATACAGCCATCTTGCGCCACATTGCCATAAAGCACTGCCAATCCGCCATCTTGACTATAGGCATGCTCACAACTTCTAATGCAACCGTTTGCTCTATCTTTGTCATAATCGTTGTAATAATTCGACTGTGAACCCATGATTAAGTTTCGTCCACCCGCTGGTGCTGAGAGATATCGCCGCACATCAACCGGATTAGCATTGGGATTCATGATATCATATTTTTGAATTGCCTCACCTAAGGTTAAACCATCGGCACGCTTCAAATCGAGAGCTAAATGATTCCCTCTACTCAATTCACCTAGAATCCCCAAAATTCCACCAGCTCTATTCACGTCTTCCATGTGATAATGCCCATTGGGTGCAACTTTACACAAATTTGGAGTTGTTTTTGAAAGCTCATTAATATCATGCATTGAAAAATTAACTCCTGCTTCATGAGCCACTGCCAAAATATGCAAAACCGTGTTGGTTGAGCCTCCCATAGCGATATCAAGCTTCATGGCATTACTAAAAGCCTCACGGGAAGCAATGTTTCGAGGAAGAACATGCTCATCGCCATCTTGATAATAAGCATAAGCCATTTTCACCAACCGATGTGCTGCATCTTCAAACAATTTTCGTCGATTTTCATGTGTTGCTAGCAGCGTGCCATTTCCAGGCAAAGACAATCCTAAAGCTTCGGTGAGGCAATTCATTGAATTGGCAGTGAACATACCCGAACAACTGCCACAAGTGGGACAAGCCGATCGCTCCAATTCCAACAAGTCGATTTCAGCAAATGATTCATCGGCTGCCTTCACCATGGCATCAACCAAATCATATTTATTTTCTCCAACAACACCAGCTTCCATCGGACCACCAGATACAAAGATTGTTGGTATATTCAAACGCATTGCAGCCATGAGCATGCCCGGTGTTATTTTATCGCAATTTGATATGCACACCATAGCATCAACCTTATGCGCATTGCACATATATTCCACACTATCGGCAATTACATCACGCGAAGGCAAGGAATAAAGCATTCCATCATGCCCCATAGCAATACCATCATCAATGGCAATGGTGTTGAACTCTGCTGCAAAACATCCATATTTCTCAATTTCAGCTTTCATCATCTGCCCCACATCGTGCAAATGCACGTGCCCGGGAACCATTTGGGTAAAAGAATTAACAATGGCTATTATTGGCTTGCCAAATTGATCCTCTTTAAGTCCGTTGGCACGCCACAAGCTTCGAGCGCCAGCCATTTTTCTTCCTTCAGTTGTTGTTGCTGATCTTAATTTATTTTTCATCTACTTGCAATTCATTTTTAGTTACCCAATGCACTTCGCCAACAATATTCTTGTCGATGAACAATCTGCATGCTCGGTCGTTCCACTTGTTTATTATTCTCTTTTGTTTAATCCCTTCTCATTCCTGCAAATTGCATTACTCAAAATGCAATAAAAAAAATAGTCATTCTTGCAATAAGCGAGAATGACTATATATAATATCAAATAGAGCATCCTCACTTCATGCTTGAAATGACAATCAGTAGGAGGCTAATAATTCGTATATAACTATGAGTTTTCATTAATACATTTGTATTTCACTTTCATTATGAAAACAAATGTATGGATATATTTCAAACTATCATCATAAAAACAAATATATTTATATTTTTTTCAAAGATTAACAACAATAAGATGAAATTTATAATCTATATGCAACAAAAGATGCAAATTCTATAACTAAACATACATGATTTAAAACATCTTCTTTTCACGGCAGCAAAGCTGAATAGCAACTCCCCAAGGATCTTTCATCATGACTAATAAATCGCCATCGTTTGTTTGCACTGTTTCAATCAATCTCGCTCCCGCTTCCGCCAAACGCTTAGCATCCGACTCAGGGTTTAGCGATTCAAACGCTAAATGCAAAGACAAGTGATGGACTTGTGCGAAATTGAATGTTGGGGCTGCTTCATTACTATATAATTCGAGCATACACGCCGAATCATCGACAATAAAGCGAACAAAAGGACTTGCATTGACTGCTTTCACTAGTTTAAATCCTAAGTTTTCCACATACCAATCCGCCATCGCTACCGAATCGGGCACATTCAAGGCTAAATGTTCTATCTTCATCTGTTTTATATTCTGTTTTAAGTTATCAAATGCAAGCTCGTTATTATCACAAGAAGTTTCAATGAAATATCATCCAACTACACACCTATTTCTGGCTCAGCAAATGAATCAATGCAACACAGAATCATTATTACCTAGATTCCTAAATCACCTCATGACAATGCAGCACAAACAAAAAAAAGGAGAATCATTTCTGATTCTCCTTTTAGTAGCGGGGGCCCGACTCGAACGGACGACCTTTGGGTTATGAGCCCAACGAGCTACCAACTGCTCCACCCCACAATATATTTTTGATAATAAATCTTCAATTCAAAACGAGCCTTTACAACTCAATTGCGATGCAAAGATATATCAATTTTATTAAACTCCAAACATTTCTGTAGTTTTTTTTATTTTTTTTCTTTACAGCCATCTTTCTACACCTTTCAAACGATAAAAACCACAAAGTTTATAGGCAATGTTTCAAGGTCTAAAATATTTATCATACTTTAGCCTTCTAAACAAAATGATCGCAACAGCAACCCACTATTCTGTTGCCACATGCTCAAATGAAATACACATGAAACGAACCATGAGCTTAGGAATCTCACACACGAGCATGACTATAATTGGCGAGTTCCATCTGGCAACAAAGAAAAACGAATTATAAACAGATGAAAATTAAACTCATTGCTATCGGAAAAACCGACAAAAGCTATTTGCAAGAAGGCATTGAAATATTCACCAAACGCATTCCTCACTACATTGCCTTTGAATATTGCCTGATTCCCGATATTAAAAACACGAAAAACCTGAGCGAGGAGTTACAGAAAACAAAGGAGGGAGAACTCATTATTGCTCAATTGCAGGCAGGCGATGAGTTGATTTTGCTCGACGATAAAGGGAAGGAATTTCGCTCAGTTGATTTTGCTAAATATTTAGAGCACAAAATGATTAACTCAAGCCGCACATTGGTTTTTTGTATTGGCGGACCCTATGGCTTTTCGTCAGAGGTGTATGCGAAAAGCGAAGGGAAAATTAGTCTTTCAAAGATGACTTTCTCTCACCAAATGGTTCGCCTGATATTCTGCGAACAATTATATCGTGCGCTAAGCATTTTGAAAGGAGAGCCCTATCATCACGAGTAACTCTCCTTCTATTTATTTTATCTTTTCACTAGGCGATACAGGCGGTCAGACCGTCGCACCTTATCGCTCACTTTAATAGAAAATAAATCTCCTTTAACAGCTTTTTCAACAGGTTTTAAATTCACTCTAATTTCATCAAGTTGCATTTCAATGAGCCCCGTGGTTGGTCCGGTGATGATAATTTTATCGCCCACTGACAGTTCGCCCGATTCCATTTTAAATTCGGCAACTCCAATGTTTTCAAAATAATTAGTTCCCTTTGCTACATACATTTTCTTTTCGGTTGCCAAAGAACCATAATTACTACTCCACTCTCCCAATCGCTGCCCTAAATAATAACCATCCCAGAAACCGCGATTAAAAACCGTGGTCAATCGCTCGTCCCAATCGGCGATTTTTTCTGAAGTAAAGCTATCCGACAAATAGGCTTGCACAGCTTCTTTATAGCATTTAACAACCGTGCTCACATATTCCGGACCACGCGCTCTTCCCTCCACCTTCAACACCGTTACTCCCGAGTCGAGCACCTTATTTAGAAAGTGAATTGATTTTAAATCTTTGGGCGACATGATATATTCATTGTCTATTTCGAGTTCGGCACCTGTGTCTTTATCGGTTACCACATATGATCTTCTGCAAATCTGATTGCACGAACCTCGATTGGCTGAACTATCCATTTCGTGCAAACTAAGGTAGCATTTGCCTGAAACAGCCATGCACAAAGCTCCATGAACAAACATTTCAATTTGCACCAAATCACCATTCGGACCGCAAATGTTTTGCTCTTTAATTTGACGTGAAATCTCGCTCACCTTGTCCATCGACATTTCACGTGCTAGCACAACTACATCGGCAAATTGCGCATAGAATCGCACAGCTTCAATGTTTGTAATATTCACTTGTGTGGAAATGTGCACTTCTTGCCCAATGGAACGAGCATAGGCAATAGCTGCAATATCGCTCGCTATAATGGCAGAAACACCAGCTTGCTTCGAGGCATTAATAATGTCCTGCATCAATGTGATGTCATCGTCAAACACAATAGTATTCACCGTGAGGTAGCTCTTCACGCCATGAGCGCTTGCAATGCTTGCAATTTGGTGCAAATCGTCAATGGTGAAATTATTAGCCGATCGAGAGCGCATGTTTAGCCCTTCCACACCAAAATAAATCGAGTTAGCTCCGGCTTGAATGGCTGCCATGAGCGATTCATAAGAACCAGCAGGCGCCATGATTTCAATATGTTGTTGATTCATCTTCTTCATTTTCTTTCTCTTTTCTTTTACTTGTCGCTTTCCCTCAACGGGGAAGTGAAACTAAGCTTTCCTTTATCGCTTTCCCTCAACGGGGAAGTGAAACTAAATCATTCAGCTGGCAAAAGTATAGAAAAAGTGCAAAAGAACGGCACAACGAAACAAGCATTCACTTGAACTCGTGGAAATGTTTTAAAAAAGTGAACTCTTTAAGCACTCTAAATAGAGCACTTAAAGAGTTTTTTCTAGTGATTTTTCTTAATAGCGATTCGCCTATTGAAACATAGACTAAAACGAAAAGTGAAAAGGCAAACGAAGGATTATTTTTTCATATCGCCAACATCATGGCATTTTTTTTCATAGTGTGTTTCTTTGCTATTCCTCGCAAAGACCTTCGCTTGCTTAATTTTCACGGCTTGCACTAAAACCAGTGCAAATAATTGTGTGAGTGTAAGTGAGAGTTTTTCAACAATGTAATTCGTCAGATTCTTTCTAGATATAGATCATTTCCTCTTAACTACAATGCAAAGATATGGCGCTGGATTGTAAATCCACTTGATCTATATCAAGAAATGCATTTTTATTATAAAAAAACCTTATCTTTTTTTTTGAAAAAGATCATTCAAGTAACTTTTTAGGTGCTATTTTAAAAAAGTTTTGACCATATCGATGACACATATCATGTGTTGCTACTGATTTTCTAACCATATCGGGGACACATATCATGCGTTGCTACTGATTTTTTTACCATATAGGAGTCCTATATGGTCTTTTATGGGGACTTATTAGTCCATATTTTTATTCAAGAGGTGAATTAAGCAAGCTTATTAGTCCATATTTTTTTTGAAATGTTAAAATAAGCAAGCTTATTAGTTCATATTTTTGTTCAAGAGATGAATTAAGCAAACTTATTAGTCCATATTTTTTTTGAAATGTTAAAATAAGCAAACTTATTAGTCCATATTTTTGTTCAAGAGCTGAATTAAGCAAACTTATTAGTCCATATTTTTGTTCAAGAGCTGAATTAAGCAAGCTTATTAGTCCACATTTTTATTCGAGAGCTGAATTAAGTTTTTATAATTAATTTAGTTATCTGTTGTATAGCTCAGTTCTGTTGTTTTTTTTAAGCTCAATCATTATTTAATAGATTAAAATTGCAATGATTTAATTCACACACAGCTTAAACAATCTCAACAAAACCAGAAGCACAAAGCAAAACCGTTGCACGTTCTTAATTTTTTCTGCTCATGAGCTATATTTTTGATCGTATAATGATTGTAATTCTGCAAAATCAAAATAAATTTGCAAAAAAAACACACACAATCATGAATACTCACATCATAGCTTGCATTTTTATTTTATTCTCTAGCTTTACCACGCTATCGCAACCCTACAACTCAACCGATAGCAAAGGGTTAAAACAAGGCTATTGGGAAAAATCAACTCCCGATGGGAAACCAATTTATAAGGGAGAATTTAAAAACGATAAACCTGTTGGGAATTGGAAAAGATATCACCAAAATGGTACTCTTCGTGCGCAATTAAATTACTATGAAAACACCGACTCTTGTCAGGTTGTTCTTTTTAATAACAGCGGAAAAAAAATTGCCGAGGGAATATACATCAACGAAAAAAGAGAAGGCAAATGGACATTCTTCCGCAATATGATTAAAATAAGTGAAGAATATTATGTTTCGGGTGAAAAGACCGGACTTTCAAGATCCTTCTATGACACCGGCGAACTAATGAGCGAAAGCAACTACCAAAAAGGTATTCCCAATGGCACTTATCGTACCTATCTGAAAAATGGCACCATCTATTTTGAATGCCTAATGAAAGAAGGCATGCGCAACGGATATTGCCAAAGCTTCTTTCAGAATGGAACTGTTGAATCGGTGGGATATTACGAAAACGACCTCCGCGAACGCGATTGGCAATATTATCATGAAGATGGAAGCAAAGCCTATGAACTTCACTACAAAGGTGGAATGGTTACCAACACCGCCGTGCGCGATAGTGTGGACAATGCGCGCATGAAAAACATGGAGAAAAACAATAAACAGCACACCGACCCTGAGAAATTCATGGACGACCCGAGCGGATATATGCAATTAATGACAACAAATCCATGAACATTGAAGCTCTTCAATTATCGCAGCTAAATCGAGAGATTCAAGCCATCGTTCAAGAGGCATTTCCGCGACTTGTTTGGTTGATTGCCGAAGTGAGCGAAATGACTGTAAATCGGAATGGGCATTGTTATCTCGAACTGGTTGAAATTGATGAACGAAGCAAAAAAGTGGTTGCCCGATTGCGTGCCACCATTTGGTCGTATAGTTTCCACATGCTGAAAAGCTACTTTGAAAGCAGCACTGGAAGCCCCTTCAAAGCGGGCATTAAAATCATGGTCGAGGCATCGGTTGAATATCATGAACTCTATGGACTCAGTCTCAACATAAAAAACATAAATCCCAGCTACACCATGGGAAACATGGCTTTGCAGCGCAAAGCTATTATTGAAAAATTAAAAGCCGATGGCGTTTTCAACATGAACAAGGAACTTGAGTTGCCTTTTGTAGCTCAAAGAATCGCCATCATTTCATCGCCCACAGCTGCCGGACTGCAAGATTTCAGGAAGCAACTGGAACACAACTCGATGAACATGCATTTTTACTGCCGATTATTTCCTGCTTCAATGCAAGGCGAACAAACTGCTGCTTCAATTATTTTGGCTCTTGAAGATGTGGCGGATTTACAAGATGAATTCGACCTCGTGGTCATCATCAGAGGTGGTGGTGCTCAACTAGACTTGGCAAGTTTCGACAATTATGAGCTTGCCAATCATGTAGCGCAATTTCCTCTTCCCATCATCACGGGAATTGGGCACGATAAAGACGAAACAATTATCGACCTCGTGGCAAATTTATCACTGAAAACCCCTACTGCTGTTGCCGACTTCCTAATTGATGGTGCAACAAGCATTTTCAAACTCATAGAAAGCTTATCAAATCGACTGAAAGATAGCTGCTCCTACTTGCTCAACGACGAGAACGAATGGCTCATGCACACACATCGCCGATTGAGCAAAACGATAAATATAGCCATCGATAAAAACAAGCTCAAGTTAAACCACCTTTCTTTCCGAAACGCCAAAGCTTGTCAGCAGTTCTTTAATCAGCAAGAGGCTTGGATTGAAAAACGTATTTTTAAGTTAACCAAAGAAATTCCAATTCAACTAAACCACGAGTTTCATGGATTGTTTACAAGAAGTTCACGCCTAAAAAATCTTTGCGCTTCAACATGGCATGCACAAGAAACAAAACTTAAATCCTATGAAATTAGGCAACGACTCACCGATCCGAAACAGATTCTAAAACGGGGCTATTCGGTGATTTACAAGAATGGCACACTCATTAAATCGAGCCAACAACTTCATGCTGGCGATGAAATTGAAACACATCTTTCATCGGGAAAAATTAAAAGTATAGTTACAACAAAACAAAATGAATATGGCAAAGAAGAAATTCAATTATAAAGAATCGGTGCAAGAAATCGATGAAATATTAAACATGATTGAAGAAAACGAATTAGATATCGATGAACTTTCTGAAAAAGTGAAACGCGTTTCTTTGCTCATTAAAGAATGTAAGTTGACATTAAAATCTACTCAAAAAGAAGTGGAAGATATTTTAGAATCAATGGATTCTGAAGAGAATTAAAGGAACAGTTGAAATTCTATGCTTGCAAGTGCTTTAAACGCTGTTTAAACACCGTTTAAAGAGTCTTTTGTTATTTCGCAAAAACTCGGCGCACTAGTTCGGAGCCTTCTATCATTTCGCCGAAGCTTGGCGAACAAGGGCGGGAACCTTCTATCATTTCGCCGAAGCTTTGCGCACTAGTGCGGGAGCTTTCTATCATTTCGCCGAAGCTTGGCGAACAAGGGCGGGAACCTTCTATCATTTCGCCGAAGCTTTGCGCACTAGTGCGGGAGCTTTCTATCATTTAATTGAAGCCACATGCAATGCGTCTTTCAACGGTACGCCCATTTGGTCATTGGTGGATTGCCATGCAGAATCAACCAAGCAAGCATAATTCAACAATCCACCTACCCTCTACATTCAACATAGAGCCTATATTTTCGATTTATTCCATTAAAGCAAGGGAACATTCAACGCTACCCACAAGTAGCAGGTAGCATCGAAATAATTTTCCCTATAATAAATCAAAAAGAATCAACAACTTTAATAATTAGTTTCGGTGCATTAAGGACACATGATCCTTCTTTTGGCTGCAATTCAAATGTAAATGTTTCAACTCCTAACTCATCGGCTGCACGCATGGCATTAAATCGTCCATTTTGCACATAAGCACCAGCTCCTTCGGTCAATGCCACCCATGTTCCATCGATCGAAACAGCCATAATGGCATTCAAGTTGAGCGACGATGCATCAACCTTACACACCATGAAGTTTCGGTCATCAAGTTCGGTTTCACTCAGCACTTTTAAATATAAGGACCCCTCACTTTCTACCTTTGTTTCCTGTCCGCAATACTGTTCCGACACTTTATAAATGAGCTGAATTAAATCGCCTTCTTCCAAATGACTCACATCATAGTTAGTTGATATTTCATTTCCTTTGCTATCGGTCCAGCTCACGGTGCCACTGCCGGCATAATGCAATAATTGACTTAAATCGAGCGACGTTGATTTGCATATTTTCATTTCAATATCATCGAGTTCAAAATGATCCTCATACACGCAAATCTGATGGTCTTCCACTTCTCCGTCGATAGCTAATCCCAGTGGAGAAGAAACTTCCGCTTGAACAGTTCCCACACGCATGCGCACCATGTAAGTTCCTTGTTTAATGGAATTATTATAATCATCGGTTTTCAAGGTTACCGTGTTCTCCCCTAGTTCAATCGTTTGTGTCATCGACTCCTCCTCACCGAATTTTCCGTCCTGATTGAGGTCAATCCATCCATATAGATAAGCCTGTTTTCCAGTGCTGTTCGTTACCTGAATGTCTGTTAGAGTAATGAATGAGCCATCGGTTCCATAACTAGCCGCAAGAGCATCTTCATCATCGCCCGAGTTATCATCACCCGAAGCATCATCTGTAGCTTGTCCATCGCGTTCTGCATCGGGAGCAGCTGTTCCGAGGAAAAGATTGTTATTCACATCATCAATGTAATGCCTTGCGCCATTATCGGTTTTTGTGGTTCCATAAGTTTGTGGTGCATCGCCAAAATCAAGCCCATTAACTTTCACAAACACCGATTTCGAATATTCCTCACCACACGCTCCATTGCTCAACACAACCACCATGTGAGTTGAAGATTCGAGATTCATCTGATACGATTCTTCCGTGTGATTAATGATAGTAACAGCTTCGTTCGCATCAACAGCTTCCCAACGAATGATATTTCCAACATAATTCATTAAGGTAAATGTCACCTCTTCACCCACACCAATCACATTTTTATCAGCAGTGAGTTCACCAGCAACAACAGGCACAAAAACAGTTACCTTAGCCACTTCTGAAATGCTCGCATTGCAAACGCCATTACTAATCAATGCACGGAAGAAATAATAATTTGTCTTATCGGTTGCTTGTAACACTTCCGACGTGTAATCTACTTTATTTGCAAGTGAAATCGACACAAAGTCGGCCTCTAGCGGATTATCGCCTGAAGTATTTCTGGCCATCTGCCACTGCACCTGTTTTCCAAGTTGATTTTCCAAGTTCAAATAGACCTTATTTCCAGAACAAATTTCAGACTTATCAACCACTGCCTTTCCACCTTTACTTGGTGTGTTTATCGTAATCTTGATTGGTTCAGAATAGAGCTCATTACACAGCCCATTTTTCACTTTCACGCGATAGAAATAATACATATCGGCTGTTGTGGCCTCAAGAACTTCAGTGGTATAATATTCCGTTGTTGCGCCAGCGATATTGGTGTAATCGGCATCGGCAGGTGTTGTTCCTGTGGTGTTACTTGCTTGCTGCCATTGACATTGATCGCCAAGATGCTCCACCAACCACAAATCAATTTTTTCTCCGTGACAAAATTCAGCTTTATCGAGTGTTTCATCTTTCAACACCACTACCCCTCCCACAGTTGGGAGCACAAGCGTTACATCCAACTCTGAAGAATAGGCGTAACTACACATGCCACTTTGCACCACCACACGATATTTTTTAGTCATCTCAACAGAGCTTATCGTGCAACTGTTGGTGTTATTTTCAATAAGCTCTAAATCTAAGAAGTCGCCTTGCACAGAACTTTCCCACCGCACAATCTCACCCACATAATCGCTCAGTTGAAGGGTGATTTCACCCCCTAAACAAACGCTGCTCTCAGCCCCATCTTTAACCGCCAATGTTCCTCCAACACTTTTAGGACTAACCTTCACGCTCACATCGGCAGCAAGCACAGCCGAACAAGCACCAGGATAGGCTGCATTGGTAATTTCCACATCATAGACAGCATCGGCAGTTGCTTCAATTGGGAAGCTTATGGCTGCACCTGTTCCTGCCACGGGAGTTCCAACAGCAGTTTGGTCGGATTTCAAACGCAGTTGATAATTATAGTTCTGCTGACTTCCCGACAGTGTTAAATTGATGCTTGAATTCACACAAGTTTCATAAAGACTTTTCTCCCAAGCCCAATCAATTGTAGGCATTGCCGAACCACCATCAACGATTCCGGTAGTCGATTCGCTGCTATTATCAGGATTTCCTCCAGCCACAGCATCGCCCCATCCTTCAGCCACTAAAGCTGCACGAGCATTTGCACCAGCACAAAATTTACTTGCTCCACCGTGAAACTTCATGCTTGCAGCATGGGTTTTTCCTTGCCATCCCATTAATAAAGCATCATAATTAGTTACTGAAAGCTCAGCACCTTTAAACATGTTGTGAGCGGTGAGCAATGAAGATATGTCCCAACCACCCAAATTCTGATCGAAAGCTGTTGCACCAAAAAACATGCTTGCCATGTTCTCCACATGGGCAGTTTGCGTTGTCCATGCAAATGCTTGATTACCGTTATTAAACTTCACAGCCCCTTCAAACATTCCCTCCATGGTGGTCACCGCTGAAACATTCCACTCACTCAAATCTTGGTTGAATGCCACTGCCGAACCGAAAGAGTGAGCCATGTTCGTTACGCTTGAAACATTCCACATGCTCAAATCTTGATTGAACGCCGCCGCTCCATAGAACAGATATTCCATGTTCGTTGCCTTTGAAACATTCCACTTATCTAATTTTTGGTTAAAGGCAGCTGCCCCCACAAACACACCACGCATATTCGTTATAGCAGAAACATCCCAATCATTTAGTTTTGCTGAGTTCATGACCAAGCATCGGCGGAACATTTGCTCCATGCTCGTTACGTTTGATAAATCAGGATTATCTGTTGCATTTAATGTGAGTTTTTCACAACCAGCAAAAGCCGATTCCATAGATGTCCATTTAATGGTTCCCCACTGATCAACCGATTGAATTTTCAGCTCCATTTTGTCGACTCCAGTGGTTTGATTAAAGAATAGGCGAGGGAAATTTCCCGATATTTTAATTTGATAAGTTCCGGCTTGTGCATAAGTGTGTGCAAAAGCATCGCCATCGACAAGGTGCTGCGGATAGGAGTCATCGCCCCATTCCACCACAAAATCATAGCCAGTTCCCACGGTAGGTATGGTGATTTTTTCGCCAGCAGCAACATTCCAAGATGTGATAAACCAACTCTTATCATCAACCACTGTAACTTTCACCAAACGAGTAAGCGCTTTTGCATCTTCGGTTAGCACCAAAGGCAATGAATACGTATTTGGCACACCTGTTTGAATACTCGCCAATGCCGAAGCATCGGGCACGAGCTTGCTCAATGTAAAATCTTCTCCAGAGCTCAAGCTCCACGCTTTCACATTGGCATTTGCAGCCAAAAGCACATCGGCAGCATCATGTTGTTTAGCTTGGTCTACCGAGAGATGATAATCTTCGCCATAAACCGCCAATTCATCCGTTTCACTGTAGGCAGTATTGGCGTTCACCACCGATGCCACTACCTTTCTTTCCATAAAAACATCTGTGGCTTTAGTGGCTTTAAATGTGAGTTGATAAGGACCAACAGCTCCACCATTCAGTCCTACCAAACCGCTCACATCAACCGATGAAGTTGAAATGTAGTTTTCTGCACCCGAAAGATACCATGCTTTTAAACCCGACGCTGATCGCACATCGGTATTTCCATGAGTTGATGCATCTTCTTGCTGCACCACATACCATTTGGCACGAATTGCCATGTTTTTATCCTGATCAACTGTTGTGTATTGGTCAACAAAATAGAATGGTGCTTTCAATGCCGTTCCGCCTTGCGTTGCCGGCAATTCATTTCCCACGAAACTCGCTTCATCCCAATCGCCATTTGGTGTAAATGCCACGGTGGTGTTATACCTTCCAACTGCTGTTGAAATAATATTTACTGTTGCCACTCCATTTGCATCAGTTACAGCTCTTCCTTCCGGATAATCGAAAGCTCCAATGGTTAAACAGCCCTCGCCGATATGCTCATTCGATAATCGCACGTTGACACTAGGAACTGGGTTATCGTAGACATCAAACATATGCGCTTTAATCGTTACCATATCGCTATTATTGGCTGTTGCACCATTTTTAGTTACTTCATAATATGATTTATTCAACACAGGTGCACCTGCTTTAAATGTATATTTCACCGAACTTCCACTCAACTCTACCCCACCCAAAGCAACTGCTGTTGAGTAAGATCCAGCCTTTTCACTTGTCACGGGGATTCCAAATGTACCGTTATCACCTTTAGCCAAACTATAGGTATAAGCTTCACCAACCGCCGCTCCATTAATAGAAACACCAGGTGTGGCAGCAAACACCACATCAACCGCTTCCGTTAGTTCAGTAATCGGATTGGGGTTTCCATCAAAACCAAATCCATCAAAGAGCTGAACCAAGAGGGTGTTATTATTGCCCACCACGGCATTGTCCTTACTCACCGATACCAAACTTTTAGCTGCATCGGGCAAACCAGAATAAAACGAATAAGTAACATCCTTTGCAAAAATCCCTAAATCTTGCTGATTGACGTTATCCCAAATTCCGAAATTGGTTTTATACTCTCCTGCCACCGTTGAAAATCCATGGAGTGTAACCGATCCATAAGTTACCTTCACCACCCAGTTTCCATTAGGAAGTATCGACACCACATCGCCACTCGACACGCTCGACGGGTCGAGTACAGCACGCACATGATCGGTTTTATAAACAATGATATACATATTTGATGTTACCGACTGCCCTGCTGCATTTTTCAGGTTTATAGTTGCCACCACATCGTCGGTGTCATTAGCAATAGCCCTACTTTTAGTGATAATCACTTCGCTTTGCGTAAAATTGACATCGCTCACAATGAAGTGATGTTCTAAACCTGCAGTCGGATTAATTGCAGCCCACACACCAGCACTTGTTTCCACTTCAACCACCGTGGTGTAAGTGCCAGCGGTGTTCGAATAGCCATTGAAAGTAGCCAGTCCATCGGCTCCTGTTGTCAGCTCATGAGCGGTATTGTAGCCACTTCCCCAATTGATTTTTTCATCGGCAGCAATTCTCACCTTTGCACCGCTCACTAAGTTTCCATATTGGTCTTTAATGGTAGCTTTAATTTGATTCGGGTCGGTGTTATCGGCTTCCGAATTATCAATCGTTAGTTCAGCCACCGATTTTGAAGTAGCTGGAGCAGCGGCAGTAAATTCATACTTCACCGTTTTTCCATTCGTTACTTCCACACCCGAAAGAATCGCCGTTCCTTCGGTTTGATATAAGCCCATCATTTCTGAACTAGCCTTAACAGAAGCCTTCCCGTTATCATCGGTTGTTAGCTCTTTTTTTCCCACCGAGCCATCATAAGTCACGTAGTCGATTTGCGCACCATTAGCCTGCAATTGAGCCTGACGGAACACTGCTTTCAATCCTCGCTGAGGGTTTAAATAGGTGTCGAGCATGGTGATGGTTAAGGTAATTTCACCACCTGCAATCTGCGATGTTGGAGAAGCCACAATGGTGCATTTCGACAAATCGACAGAACCAGCCACAAACTGATAAGTCATTTTCTTAGCCTCGCACTTATCAGCCTCAAAAGAAACGGTTGTTTCAAATGAGCTCCATGCTCTTGTTGAAGTTGCGTAAACCTTTAAGGTTCCATCGGCCTTAGTTGGCATAGAAGCTTCGGCACCTTTAGCAAACGAAATTTTATTATTGTTAGCATCAAGATAATAAAATGCCACATCGGCAGTTGCTGAGAAAGTTATGTTGAAATTTGGAATCGGATTGGCATTATCATCGGTTAAACTCACCACAAACTCATGCGCATGCATACCATCGGCAATCGCCTGCGTTGTTGCAAGTGTAACTGTTGAATTCACACAATTAGGATCGCCAGCCACAAAGGTGTAAGTGGCCGGATTTCCAGCACTGCTAATCTGCCCCCCTTCCACTTTACTAGGGTTCATGGTGTTTGTGCATGAGGCACTCACCATTGTTTTATAAGTACCTGTTTTCAATGAGCTCGCAGAGAATGTAGCTACCCCATTGGCATCGGTTTTAGCCGACGATGCATTAAATGTAACATCGGAAGTACTAGCCAAAGTTACATTAGCATTTGGAATAAGCGCACCGAAAATATCACGCACCGTTACTTTAATGGTGTGTTTATCCGATCCATTTGCAATCTTTTTATCGCTTGCTGTGCTTACCTCTACAGTTGATTTTAGCAAATCGGGTTTTTGCTGCACCACAATCGTGTAATCGCCCGAGAACATCGAAGGACAATCAGCCAAACCGGTAACAATAGCCGATAATTGATATTTTGTTGTGGCATTAAGCGTTCCCACATTTAAATAAACAGTGGCAGCTGTAGCTTCTACCGAGAAACTTGCGCCATCGGGCAATGCTTTCGCCGAATAAGTTAAACCTGGTGTGGCATTGGTAATAATGATAACACCCGATTCACCTTGGAAAATGTTTTCCGTAGCAATATTAGTCGATGACACATTTGGAGCTGCCGATCCGGCATCGGTGATAGTCCACCCACTCGTGTTTAATAAGCTACTTCGAGCACTCGTTGCAGCACAATATTTGCTTAAACCACCATGAAAGGGCACATTCTGTTTCGCTGTAGCAGCCTGCACTTGTCCCTGCCACGAAATTAACAAAGCATCATAATTAGCAATCGATAATTGACAGTTGTAAAACATGGAATGAGCAACATCTAAAGCATCAATTTTCCATTTCGAAAAATCTTGGTCAATTGCCATAATACTTTGATCGGAGCAAAACATTCGTGAGAATGATTCCACCTTGCTCACATTCCATTTATCTAGCGGCTGATTGAAAACAATGGCATCATTGAACATGCTTTGCATTGAGGTTACATTTCCCACATTCCAATCATTTATGGGCTGATTGAAAGCTCTTGCCCACGAGAACATACTCCCCATGTCTGTGACATTGGCTGTTTTTTCTCCCCACGATAAGAGTTTATCTCCATTATTAAATTTTGTTGCATAGTGAAACATGCCCTGAAAAGTGGTTACATTACTCACATCCCAGTCACTCAAATCTTGGTTAAATTCTGTTGCTCCCTTAAAAGCAACCTGCATATTTACCACCCTGCTCACATCCCATTTGCTCAAATCACTATTAAATTTTTCGCAGCCATAGAATATATAGCTCATGTTTGTCCCTATCTGACTCAAATTAGGTGTATCAATGTCTTCAGCGAAAGTCATGTTATGCGCACCACAAAATAGGCGGGAAATATTAGTCCAAACGATATCGCCAAATTGAACCACACGAATCAAATTCGAGGCCATTCCATTTTCCAACTCACGCCAGCTCATGGTCACGCCACCTTCCATGCGAATGGTAACCACATCGCCCACATTGTTGTTAGTATAAGTGTGAGTGGGTTCCCCCGTTACATCGAAGTTCACCACGCCATCACCCCAATCAACAGTCATAGCTGGACCAGTATATTTACTTCGCTGAATAGTAATTTTCTTATCGGCTGGTAGCTTCCATTCGGTGATGAACTGCCCAGAGCAATTAACACCACCATCAAGAATCGCTGTGGCATCGGTGCTTTCATAGGAAGAGGCTCCGGGCACGCCATCACCCCACCCTTTATCAATTAGCTTCTTTCTAGCTTCAACGGCCAAACAAAATTGGCTGGCACCTCCGTGGAATTTCACCTTTTCTTTTGCCGTTCCAGCATTCACTTGCGCCAACCAACTCACAAGCGTTCTGTCGTAATTTTGTTGCGAAAGCTTCGCACCGGCAAACATATCTTCCGCTTGCGTTAAAGCTGAAATCTTCCATTTCGACAGATTCTGGTCGAATGCCACCGCGTTTTTAAACATGGAATCCATCTTTGCCACCTTGCTAATGTCCCAGTCGGCAATATTCTGATTATAACTTGCGGCATCAGCAAACATGCCACTCATGTCAAGCGCATTACTAAAGTCGATTGTAGAAGGTGTGGGCTGATTGAACAGCGAGGCGCCATTAAACAGATTAGAAAAATCGGTAACCTTGCTTGTTTTTAAGCCAATGACAGTTTGGTTATATGACTTTGCACCTTGGAATGTACTTTTAAAACCCTCCAATTTAGCTGGAGATGGCCAAGTGAATGTCATGGGCATTGCCGAATTATTTCCAAGATCGCCATTATTAAACAAAACCGCCTCTTTAAACATGCCTTCCATAGAAACCAACTGCGCAAAATTCCACCCTGTAATTGATTGATTGAAACTTGCTGCATTTTCAAACATATAAGCAGTCGAGCTCACCTTTGCTGTTTTGATCCCCCAATTCAAGGGTTTTCCGGTCAAGTTCCCAACATCACCATTATTAAAAGAAGAAGCACCACTAAACAAATAACTCATATCGGTAATCGTGGAAACATCCCAGTTTGAAATATCGAAGTTAAGCAATTTCGCATTTTTAAACATGCTTGCCATGTTCGTTGCCTTAGCTAAATCGGGCACATCAGAAGCTTTCACTTGCAAATTAGCACAACCAGCAAAGGCATTCTCCATGCTTGTCCATTTGATATTTCCCCACTGCTCCACAGTGAGAATTTTATCTTTATCGCCAGCATCATTAAAATACAGCTGCGGGAAACCTTCTCCGGTTGATTTATCATTGGCATCTTTCTTTCCACCGGCAATGCGAATATTAACAGTTCCTTTTTTTGCAAAGCTATGTTTAACCGTTGCTGCCAAAGTGCTTCCCGTTCCAGAGAAATGCTCTATATTAGGCATTTCGGCATAATATTTTCCATCAATTGTTTGCCCATCTCCCCAATCAACAAAAAAATCATAGGCCAATGTCTGCGATGGTTTTATGGGAAATGTTATTTCTGTTCCATCGGCATCAATCTGCCACGAAGTCACAAAATATTGATTTTCTTGCACTGAAGGCATGTTTATCGAAATGTTGTGATTATTAATACATTCATCCCCTTCGGGAATATTTGCCATATCCACAATACCACCTTTCTCTCCATATCCGCCCGACACATCATCGGAAGTACTTAAAATTGCCACAATTTCCAGCTGACCAACCATATCATCGCTCGA
>JBKEAC010000057.1:0-9479 GCA_047971925.1 Mangrovibacterium sp. | reverse complement strand
TGTTAGGAAAGCAATGTAAGTAGTGCGCTGGCGTTCCTAAGCTGTTAGGAAAGCAATGTAAGTAGTGCGCTGGCGTTCCTAAGCTGTTAGGAAAGCAATGTAAGTAGTTCGCTGGCGTTCCTATGCTGTTAGGAAAGCGATGTAAGTAGTGCGCTGGCGTTCCTAAGCTTCATAAACATGATATACTTCATTACTGGAAAACTCAAATTTGATAACCCACTATATTCGACATAGAGCCAAAAAATACAATCCCCGATTTCTTGTAATAAAGTTATCGGGGATTGATAAATGTAGTTGGTTGGATGGTTACTTTAGAACAGGATTTTTCAATGCGGGAAATGATCAATTCCAATCATGCATAATGGTGAATTGTAAAGTATTCCTCCGACCATAAATTGCAATACGTGCGCAGCCGGGTGAGCGATTGCAGCGAAAATCCTTTTAAGTGGGCTTTGGTTCTCGCCCACTTAAAAGATTGTAGCGGAAAGCGCGACGGCATGAGCAAGGAATGAGGGCTTGGCAAATGCCGGCACCCCCAATTCCACATTCTAAACCAATTATTTATTCGAAAGATAATCGACCACAAAGTTGTATTTTCCGGAGCCAACTTCAAGCATAATTGGTTCATTTTCGGCACTTGGAAGAGCCATCATGATACCTTCAGCTTTGTGCAATGGTTTGCCACTTTCAGTTACCTGCTTTTCTTTGGAAGTGGGGAGGAAAATGGAAGCCGAAGTGTTCACGGGCACCTGCACATGGAGGATGAAAGTTCCGTTTTTTCGTTCCCATTTCACCATAATTTCGCCATAAATGGAATGATGAGAAGCTTGGGCGAAAGAGAGCGAATCGCTGAGTATCGGATTGACTTCAAAATGCTTATATCCAGCGCTTACATTCTTCAAACCAGCCACATTTTCGTAGAGCCACAAGCCCACAGCCCCATAGGCATAATGATTGAAGGAGTTCATGCCCGTTGTTTGAAATGAGCCATCGGGTTTAATGCAATCCCAACGTTCCCAAATGGTT
Organism: Mangrovibacterium sp.; assembly: GCA_047971925.1. Lineage (GTDB taxonomy): Bacteria > Bacteroidota > Bacteroidia > Bacteroidales > Prolixibacteraceae > JBKEDC01. The sequence continues at coordinate 8,453 of JBKEAC010000057.1, read as the reverse complement.
GTAGCTCCTTTAGTTATGGGATATAGCCACGATGGATAGCGTTTATTAAACAACAACTTATATGCCACATCGGCATGCCCGTAATCGCTCAAGGCTTTGCAGATGAGCGGAGTGCCCACAAAACCAGTTGTGAGGTGCCCGAAATAATTCACATCGTCGGCTAAACGTTGGGCAATTATTTCTACCATTTCATGTTTTAAAATGCCGAAGCAAAGAGGCAAAATATATGATGTTTGCGTGCCTGAAACGGTTCTACCTGTTGGTGTTATGAATTCTTCATTAAAGGCATCTTTAATTTTGGGGAGCAAATCGGCATAACGCTCCGCATCGGCAGTTTTTCCGAGCAGTTGAGCGGTTTCTAACATTAAGCTAGTGGTGTAATAGAAATAGGCGGTTGCAATGAGCTCTTTATCGGTATTTGCACCGGCATATCCATAGTCGGGAGCGTTGTAGTTATAGGTGAAATATTCGGCAAAAGAAAGCCAGTCGCCAAAGTGAAAACCTTTGCTAAAGATGTAGTTATCTCCAGAACCTTCAATCATGTATTCTTCCCATGCTTTCATTGATTGATACTGCTGTTGCAGGATGTTGATATCACCATAGGCCTGATAAACGCTCCAAGGAATGATCACGGCAGCATCGCCCCAAGCTGTTGATCCGAATCCATCGCTCCATCCAGTTCCAGCCCCATTTGGCACCACATTGGGCGAAACCCAAGGAATACTGCCATCGGCTTTTTGGTCGGCTGCTAAATCTTGCAACCATTTAGCCCAGAATGAGGCTGTTTGGAAGTTGAAATTCATGGTCGGAGCAATCACCTGCGCATCGCCCGTCCATCCCATTCGTTCATCACGCTGCGGGCAATCGGTTGGGACATCGAGAGTGTTATCAATCACACTCCACTGAATGTTGCTTTGCAGCTGATTAAGGAGCGTGTCGGAGCAATGAAAGCTACCGATTTGTTTCATGGCCGAGTGCACCACGCAAGCCTCGAAATCTTCCAGATGAAGTTCGCCAGAATAGCCGCTCACTTTTACAAATTGGAAGCCGTGGAAGGTGAATTTTGGCATGTATTCTTCCACACCATCACCTTTAAATGTGTATTCGTCTTGAGCTTTAGCAAGGCGCAAATTGGCGTCGTAGAAGTTGCCTTCAGCGTCGAGCACTTCACCGTGATTAAGAATTATTTTTTCGCCAGCTTTGCCTTGAAGCTTGAAATGCACCCACCCCACAATGTTCTGTCCGAAATCGATGACACGCTCTCCTTTTGGCGTTGTAATAATGCGCAGTGGTTTTAATCGTTGGGTAATTTTCACCGGTTCGCCATCAGAAGGAACTAAGTTGCTGTAATCGAATGCCTGCGTGATGACATTTTTCCAATTAGAATCATCGAAATCAATGTTGCTCCAATTGTTCATTTCCTTACGAGCATCATATTTTTCACCGTTATAAATGTCGGATTCTAAGAAAGCTCCAGTGTTTGACTTCCATGATTCATCGGTGATAATATATTCAGTTGAACCATCGATATAGTCGATTTTAATTTGACAGATAAGAGCCGTTTTATCGCCATAGAGGTTCTTTTTTCCTTCCCATCCAAAATAGGAACGATACCAACCATCGCCCAGCATTGCACCGATGGCATTAGCTCCTTGATGGAGTTGGTTTGTAACATCGAAAACTTGGTATTGCAGTCGCTTGTCGTAGCTTGTCCAACCGGGAGTAAAAAACTGGTCGCCCACTTTTTCGCCATTCAAATTCAATTCATATAACCCCCTTGCCGAAACATAGGCAGTTGCCCGTGCAATCTGTTTTTTTAGTTCAAATTCTTTTCGCAGATAAGGTGTTGGGGTTGATAGTTGCACATTTTCGTCAACGCCCGAGCTAATCCATTTAGCTTTCCACTCGTTTTGACTTAATAATCCCACTTGAAAGGAAGCCGAGTTGCTCCATTTGCTTTGCCCAGCATTGTTGGTTTTCACTCTCACTTTCCAGAAGATTCTTTCTCCGGATTGCAAGGCTCTACCCTCATATTTTACATGAACCGATTCAGAACTTTCTTGCATGCCCGAATCCCACAAATAATTGGCGTTATTCAAATCGTTTAGATTTGTTGCGCACACCAGCTGATAGGCAGTTTGGTAGATTCCTCTTTGGTTTTCCGCAATAATTTCCCAGCTGAATCGAGGGCTAGTAGTTCCAATTCCAATGGGATTTGTTTTATATTCTGTTTGTAAATTCTGCACTTTCACTTTTTGAGCTTGTGCAGCTGAAGGAATTGCAAAAAATAGGAACATTCCAGCAGCAAGAGATTGCAGTGTTCTTTTCATTATTGTTTATTTTATAAATTCATTCCTTCAATACGTTGAGCCAAGAAATAGAAGTAGAATGAATCGGTTTATAATATTTTATTCATTTATCGTGTATATCGTTTGTCGAAAAACTTAAAGTTCGAATTGAATATCTTTTTCACGTTCTTTCGGACTTACTTTCAGTTTTTCGAGTTTACCATCTTTCAGTTCAGCTTCCACTGTTGTATTTTGCGACAAATGCAGTTTAAAACAAACATCGACCTTTTTATTCCAAGCAGGGAAAAGATAAATTTTGTCATCAACCTCTTGCAGCAACATTTCTTGAACAGCAATCATGCCCGAACCTCCCCAATTATGGTCGGGTGTCCAGTCGAAACCGGGACCCCAGAAAGTTGGGAAGCGCGTGTCCGCATCTTTTAATTTAAGAAGCATAAGCGAATCGGCCTCATTAGTCAAACCGAGCCTAGCAGCAAAAATTGCATCTTGCTTCCAACCCACATGACTTCTAAACTTCAAGCAATCGGGGTCGTATTTCCACACGTTCAGAGCTAAATCGATGTTTGGTTTACCCACGCCATAAATTCCCCAAGGATAAACGGGATAAAGTTGTGGTTCTTCGGTGTTATTCACACGTTCCCAAAGTTTTGCGGGGGCAATCATTTCGTAACCATCAATCGTTCGAGTGTGAATTTGGGGTATTCGTTTTCGGAACGCATTCCAATGCGCAGTGTCGATTTTATTCAAATATTCATCAGGCAGATTTAACAAGGCGTCGGAAACCACATGCAAAGCGGCAATTGTTGAAGATGAATTATACGCCATCTTATAAGTTTCGCAAGCCGAACCGGGATAAATTACGAGTTCTCCATTTTCATTGAGAGCTTTCACCCCTCTTTTCAAAGCAAGTTGCTGATAATGCTCGTCGAAAAATTTCAAGCAACTTATTATTAAATCTAAATATTCAGAAATATCGGCACCGGTGTATCGTTGCATTTCGAGCGCCATGAAGCAAAATTCTAGCACGGTATCCCACTGATGTTCAAGCCAAGCATTTTGCTGCAATCCGGGGTCATAGCCTTCCTTTCTATTCCAGCCATATTCGCTGGGGTTTGGCAATCCGAAATTTTCAATTTGCTCAACAAAACAAGCTCCATCATGCTTCCAATAATGCTTACTTCGAAGTTCGGCATTTACAAGAATACGATTATAGAAATCTAATTGCGGTTTTAAAAATTCGCTATCGCCATTCTTGAGCATGGGGAAATAAACGAGTCTTTGATTTTGAGCGGTGAAAGTTCCGCCACCCCAATTCCGATAATCGGGCGTGAAGTCTCTATCTTTGTTTGTAAAAATGGGGTCGTAAGTAAACAGTCCGCCATTGAACTTTGTTGGGTAATCGCCATAAGCATTACAAGCGAGCATGTATCGAAAAAGCTGATAATTTCTACCAGCTTGCCAGTATTGATTATTGCTATTTTTCTGTTTCGTGTCGATTTCCACAAAGCTACGATTCCAAAATTCCTCCCACCACGCTAACGTTTCTTTTCTAGCAGATTTGCGTGCAGCTTTTTGTCGAATTTCTGCAAGTTGATTTTTCCATTCTTCCAAGCTATCGGTTTGATTAGAGTGGAGAACAAGGGTTAGCTTTTGTTCTTTAACCGGATTTTTCGATTTAAGCACAAAAGCTTTGAAAGGAGTTGACTGATATATACCCTCATGCGATGAGTTGTAAATTAAGCCATCGCCAAAGAGCGTTCCACCAAAAGTGAGTTGGTCAATTGGGTTGAACATTTCATTCTTCACCTCGTTCATTTGCTGTTGTTCAACCACCACATCGAACATGGTTTCCCCCTCATTCCGATGATAAAAATTCACTTCATTGTTAATGACTGAAATCTTATCGGCTTTTGTGACTAAACCATCGGGAGTAACCCATTTATAGGAGTTTTGAAAGTTTTCAAATTTTCGCAACTGGCGGTCATCGATTCTCCAAGTTTCGTAGCTTGCGTTAAATTGCAGAGGTGAATTTGATTTCATTTCCACATGCACGGCAGACGAGAATACATCTACCCATAGCAGAACTTCCGCCTCAAGGTCTTTGATTTTTCCTTTCACAGAAATAGAACTATTAGCCAGATTAAGTCTTTGTTCAAAGCTTTCACCATTAAAAGGATTAGGAGAAAGTGTCAGCCTGACTCGTCCGAGTTTCAGCAAACTGTTGTTTTCGTCGAAAGCACCAGGTTGCGCAACATAAAATAATAAATCGCCGTTTTCCACCCACACATTCAGTCCCACACTTCCGCCACCGAGCGGCATTGATTCCGAAGAATTTTCGCTTTGCTTTTCCCAAATCACATCATAGTTATGTTCGAGCACTTGTGCATGCGAATTAATAACTGAAAAAATAAAAGAAAGAAGGAGATATATCATTTTTTTAGCCATCACATATTTTAAATTTTTCTTGTTGTATTTCGTCATCAATCTGCCGATTCGAAGATTTATTTCACCATTACGGCGCCATCCCAATCATCGGTTCTGAATGAAGAAACGGGTATTCCATTAGTTCCAAAAAGACTTGGCACGCAAAAATCTTCAAAACAATATCGCACAGCCACGGGTTTTTCCACATGCGGAGAAGAAACTACTACCGATTTTGCGCGCAGGTGAGCATGAGCAGGATAAAACACTTTGTTTTCGCCCGCCACCATGAAGCCAGTAGTTTCTTTTCCGAAAGAAGTTAAACCCATTTCAGCATCATCGAATGCCACAACCACCGAACTACCTTTTATTTCGAGAGCTTTAAATGTTGGACTTCCCGAAGTGAATCCTTCCAAGCCATAGATTTTATTTAGCACTTTCATGGCAAAACGTTCTCCCCCCACTTTTTTATTACTTGGGTGAATACAATCTTTCAATCCCACATCCATCAGCACAATCATGTCGCTATTTGGAATTTTATCCACGCATTTACGCTGAGCATCTCTCAAGAAAGCCGAATTATATTTTTCGTTATATTCTTTTGGAGTAAAAACCGAATAATCGAAAGGAGCAATTTGAGCGAAGAAAAAAGGAAATTCGCCTATCCCCCATTTTTTTCGCCATTCAGCAACAGCTGTTGGAAAGAGGTAATCCTCATAGGCATCGGGTTCAACATAGTTCGTTTCGCCTTGATACCAAATAGCACCTTTAATTCCATAGCCAATGACAGGATTCAACATGCCATTAAACAATACAGTTGGTGTACGATTAGCCTCTGGAATGGTGTCGCCCGCATTAGGCACATTTCGCCATTCAAAAGGACGAGAAGTTTCTTTACTCATCCATGCTTGAATGCAAGAGCCACCGAAGCTCACATCAATCAATCCGATAGGAACGTTAAGCATTTCGTTCAGTAATCGGCCATAATAATAGGCCGTTGCACTAAATTCTCTAATTACTTCAGGTTTTGCTTCTTGCCAAGCCCCTTCAAAATCATCTTGAGGAGTTGTTTTCGAAGCGCGCGGAACAGAAATGACGCGAATCATGTTGTTTTTTGACTTCATGATGTCGATGTTTGAACCCTCAACCGGTTGCCCAGAGAATCCTTTCATTGGCATTTCCATGTTCGATTGACCGGCACAGAGCCAAACTTCACCAATTAGAATGTTTTTAATAATGTGTTCGCTATCATTAATTCGAATTTCATAAGGACCACCGGCTTTGGGAGTAATGATTTTAGCCGTAAACTTACCGTTATCATCGGCTTTTAACAAGTAGTTTTTATTATTCCACGATGTGGTAACTGCAACCGTTTTTTTAGCATCGGTCCACCCCCAGATTTCCACATTACTCTGTTGTTGTAACACGGCACCATCGGAAAACATGGCTGGCATTTTCACTTTCGCTTCTGCTGCCACAGCCAAAAGCAAAAAGAGCATAATAATCATCTTATTCTTCATCGTTGTCTCTATTTTTTTTACGAACCATCAGCAATATGCTTTAGTTCGTTGGGGTTTCAATTAAAATTATTTCACGAATATCGGTCCAATCAATCCGGCATTAATGAGCGGTTGCCCCTCCAAACGATAGGGAGCGGTAGTCCAAGAAGTTTGTTTTTGTTTGGGCAGATTATGGTCGCCAATCAAGCGATTATTCCAAGTGTTAGCCACAATAATTTGGAGATTATTCTCACCTTTTTGTAAATTCTGCATTTTCAAACCATAGGGAGCAGTCCACACCACGCCAAGTTTTTCACCGTTTAGTTTCACTTCAGCCACATCGCAGAGTTTTCCAAGATCTAAATAAGCCTCATTTGCTCCTTCCCAATGAAAAGTTGTTGAATAGATTGCTTCGCCTGAGTAATACTTAATTTGCTCATCGGAGCTCGTAGTCCAGTCGAATAGTTCAACTCCTTTAAAATTCGCATTGCAAGCGAAATCGGGAAGAAACTCAATGTCCCATTTTTTGAGTTCAATGCTTGGATTCTTGTGAACTTGTAGCTTTACTTTCTGGTTGCTACCAAAGATGATGATAGCCGATTCGAAGGGTTCAAAATTATAGTCGATTACAATGCGGTCGTTTTTCTCGGTATAACTACAAAACTTATATTCATTGTTCACGGGGTCGTAGATAATAGGTTTTTCTTCCGTTCTGAAAGACATTTGAGCAGAAAGTCTATCATTCGACTGATTGGCTACAAAATAGAAGTCTTCATAGTCGGTTTTGCGATGATTCCAAGCAATTTTTCCGATTTGATTCGATGAGAAGTCGGGTTCTATTTCTAGAACACGCAAAGATTCTAAGTTATAAGTTCCGATGAAGAGTTTCCCGTTTCCGCGCTTAATGTATTCCAGTTTTTCGCCCTCAACATCGAGCGTTTTTCTCTTTCCACTGCACATTATCCTCATGATTTCAGCCAACTGTTCATCGCTTTCGTTGAAGCTTATTGTTTTGGTGGGCATTTGTTGCATGACAATTGTTGCCCCTTCTTGCAGCAGACTATCAATTTTCAGAGCAACAGGCACACTCATTCTGTCGCCTCCATGCGGATTCATTATTCTGTTTCCAGGAATGACCAACAAGGCATAACTCATGCCCGATTCCAGCACAATTCGTCCATCTTCAACATTAGCCAAGTTTAGGAGCGCATCTTTATTAAAGGAATCGTAATGATATCCACGCAGCGGGTCGATCCAATTTTCAGGTCGAGCCATGTTTGCCATTGTGCTCACTGTTCGCGGCATTTCAAATTTAGAGAAACTATCGTTAGCCAAGCGAATTTTCTCTGCCTCTACCCTTTCAGACCCGAACAATCCGGGCAAGGTGTTCACTAATCTATCGGGAAGAATGGCACGGCGGGGAATTTCTTCTCCTGTGAAAACGGCAATATCGACTACTGGCATTCCTTGTTGCAAAAAAGATTGTGTTCTTTCAAGATATCCAAAAAAACCATTTGCCATGTTCCACCAAGTTTGGTCGCGTTGCAAGAAAGTGCCCACTTTGTCGAGAGTAGCCCCTGGTTTTCGGTCGAGCCAAGGATTGTGCACAAACACATGATTCACAATTTTATTAATTCCCAAAGCTAGATTTCTATCGGCATAGGGTTTAAGCATGGCGGGAGTTTCATTCCAGTCTAAACGTATTTGGGTGAAACTTTCGGCTTGCACCACTGGTTTACCATAGATATGAGCAGCCGAAACCGCATCGAGCACATCGTTTGGTTTATCATGCGATGGACTTTGAAACCAAAATTCTCCGGCGGGATAGTCCACATATTTATGATGAAGCATGCCATCGACAACACCTGTTGGGGCATTGCTTTCCTCAACAAAAAGAACTCCCAATTTGTGTGCCTCCTGAGCCATTGTGCCCGAAAAATTCTCGGCTAAAAGTTCTGCCACAGTTTCACGCACATCTTTCAACAGTCGTTCAGATGTTTCAACATTCTCGATTGGAATTCCAGCCATTACGGGCAAAAAAGGCAGAAGATCGTAGCCACGACGCAACTGAAATTCATGAGCAAAATTAGTCGACCAGTTCTGACTTCCGCACTCCCAGCTATCGCAAAGCAATCGTGTAATTGTTTGTTTTGCTAAAGAATCGCCCACTTGGCGATAAACTTCTCCAAACCATTTATCGAATTGTAATTTTACGGCATCGGGA
>JBKEAC010000056.1:0-2085 GCA_047971925.1 Mangrovibacterium sp. | reverse complement strand
CGTTCCATACCCAATTGCTACCACTTCGTCTAAGCCTAATGCTTCGGTTTCGAGTGCTACTTTGATTGATTTCTGACCAGTTACTTTCACCTCCGAGGTTTTCATTCCAACAAATGAAATTTGAATAATGGCATCTTCGCTCACGTTTTGGAGTGTGAAATTTCCATCAACATCGGTAAGTGTACCCGTAGTTGTTCCTTTTACAACAATTGTTGCTCCCGGAATGGCAACTCCTTGTGCATCGAGCACTTTTCCAGAAATACTTTTGGTTTGTGCTTGTTGCATGGCTGTTGACTCTTCGCGCAAGATAATTTGTTTATCCATCACCTCATAGGTAATACCCGTGCCAGCTAAAAGCTCTTTGAGCGTGATGTCGATGTTTTGATTCTCAACATTCATCGATTTCACAGTGCTTAAATCAATCGACTCGGAATAGAAAAAGCGATAAGCACTTTGTTCCTCGATTTCAGTCATAATTGAAATAATGCTCTGATTTGAAGTGTTAACAGAAATTGTGCCGTCATTGTCAACTAGCACATCGGAAGCTGCAACTTGCAAATTCGCAGCTGCAAAGAGTGCAATAACAAGGCAAAAATGTCTTGCCAAAGCACGCAAGTCAAGATAGATTCTTCTATTTGTCTGCATAAATACTTAATTTAAAATGTTAATTTATTTTTGTTGAAATTTCCACCCGTCGGTGGTCGTCACTAAAATGATAGTCTAGAGGTTGAGTTTTACTAATTATCTGAAGAACTTCTGGCAATGTTGTGCGATAGATTTTTCCCGAAAATCGCAAATTATTTAAGGACGAATCGAGGGTGATTTCCACATCGAATTGACGTTCAAGATTTCTAACAATACTTTTAAAATCTTCATTGTCGAAATAAAAACCATCTGATTTCCATTCATCTCCTCTCAATGCTTTCACTTCATTCACAAGCAATTCACCCGATAGAATACTGAGCTTTTGATTTGGCGTGAGCTCACACTGCTGCTTGCTTGGGCTTGTAAATCGAACTTTCCCTGTAACAAGCGTTGTTTCAAAGGGCAAATCATCATATGATTGTAAATTGAATGTTGTTCCTAAAACTTCAATAGTGCCATAGTTGGTTTCAATCAGAAACGGATGCTCTGTGTCTTCTTGCACCTCGAAAAAGGCTTCTCCTTCAAACGAAATAGCTCTATTTTTTGAATAGAAGTTCGAGGCGTAGCTAATCTTTGATTCGGCATTAAGCCAAACCTTTGTTCCATCGGGAAGGGTTAAAATGCTTCGCTCGCCTGTTGGAACCTCAATAATTGTTGTGCCACTTGTTGAAGAATTTAAATTCATGTAGCTCATGCCAACTGCGCCAATAATCAAACCCAAAACCATGATAGCAGCATAACGCATGAAGCTTTGCCCAATAGTTTTTCTTTTTGCTGTTTCCGAGAATGTGATTGCTCGATGCGAACCAGCAATTCCGCACATTACCCAAATGTTTTTTAGAGCAATGAACTTTTGCTTGTTTTTTTCCGATTTAGCAATCCAAGATAGAACTTCTGTCTTTTCTTGTGCTGTTAAATCATTTGTGATATATCGATGAAGTTTATTTATATTCATTTTGGATTTCTTTACACTTAGAACCATATTAATCGAGTTTACCCTAATCAATTTGACAATTATTTTTGCATTTAATTAATGTCCTGCTAAGGGTCGATTATTTGTTAGCATTCAAATCGTTCAAATCAATGCGCAATTGTTTTAAAGCTTTTGTGGTATGAGCCTCTATTGTTTTGATTGACAAATGCAGTTCGTCGGCCAATTCCTTGTTGGTTTTTCCCTCAAATCGTTGTTTCATGAAGACACGGCGAACAGGTTCTGAAAGTTTTTGAAGTGACTGAATCACTCGATCTCTAATGTAATCATCATCAAAACATCTCGTGTCTAGCTTTGAAAGTGCATCTAATTGCAAGTTCGTTTCAGTGTATTTTTCATGATCAATATAGCGCTGTTTTGTCAATTCTTTACCAAGAAATTTTAAGGCTTTGTGCTTTGCCACAGTATAAAGCCAAGCATTGATATTCGTTTGGTCATGAAAGTTTTCT
>JBKEAC010000055.1:0-8807 GCA_047971925.1 Mangrovibacterium sp. | reverse complement strand
TTTTCTTGCCATTTGCCTTTTTCATCTTCATAGATTGCCACATGGTGATTACCTCCGGTATCCACATAGCTCGTGGGAATGTTCTTGCCCTCAGCATCGGTAATCAACTCTCCAAATTGATTTCGTTTTTCATGCAGTGGTTCAGCATTTTTAGTTCGAGCCTCAATTGTTACTACTTTAATTGCAATGCCTTTTTCTTCATTGAGCCAAATGGGATTTTCCTCCAAATTAGCAAAAGCTTCTTTTGCATTCCCACCAAACTCTTCCACACGTTTTTTGAGAATGCGTTGAATTGCTACATCAAGCACTTTTTCAATTTTAAGGTCTGCGGTAATAGGTTTTCGAACCGTATAAATGATGCTCATGGTATTCACCAACACTTTTTCTGGCAATTCTGTGCCATCACTCAATAGAACCGGTTTTTTTGAAAGCGTATTCTTCCCAGCAAATGCATTCCTAGAGTCGTTGCCATTTTCTACCAAACGAGCCAATAAGGCTTCCCGATAGGATGGCTTACACACATTTTGCGCTTGCTCAATGGTGAATTTTCCATCTACCTTTACTTCCACTGCTTCTTGCTTCTTGCGCTGACCATAGACCGTTTCATTGTGCAATTGGTTTCTCGGGGTGAGTTGCACTGTGCTTTTCCCCTTCACACCTCGCACTCTTGGTGTGTTGGTGTTTCGCGTAGTCACCTTGTTTTTATTCTTAAATGAAATCAATATTTCTTCCAATGCTTTTCGGCTTTCCGCACGCATATTATTCAAAGGCGCATCAAACAAATCTACTTTCTTCACCGCAAAAGCCGATTTGGCATTGGCAGTATTCAGATATTTAATGTGTGCCCGAGTGGTAAATGCTGTGGTAAGCGCATCCATGGCATGGTGGCGATGGTCGTTGCGCTTTGTCCAATCTACAATTTGTTCTACTTGTTGCCCATTTTTCCGTTCACTATATTTCGTTCTGCCAAGCTTTTTGTATTTCGGCAGATTGATTTCTTTGAGCGTATCAATCAATCCCCACTCACTTCGCAAATAATCGGTGATGATTCCCGTGGTGGCAAGAACGGAAGGTGTAATGTCAAAAAGAATTTCTAAGGCTTTCTTCGAGATGTACTGCGTGTTGCGCAGGTCGCGATCAATAAAACCATCACTCAGCTCTCCTGCTTTTTTGAGTAGTTTATCACGCTTTGCCTTACTAATTGCATTTTTCTTAAACAAAGCATTTACTCGCAATTCATATTGCTCCAATTCAGCAACTCCATATTCAGCCTCCACAAAATCCATGGCGGTAGCATTGCCTTTCTTGATGTTCACCGCTCTGAGCTCAATAGTTTTATTCGAGAATGAATCATCAAACAGCACCGATTGCGGAATGATGTGCTCAATGTCATAGACCCCCGAGAACAAAGCTTCCGCCTCAATCTTTTGGTTTGAATACAAGGTTTTATATCCATTCGCACTCAACTCCTCATACATCCGATAGAAATCAATATCTCGCTTCGTGGGGTTAAGCAAATTAAATGGTGCTTTGCGCAATTTTTCTCGAATATCATTGTTTCGTTTAGTTGCTTCATTAATGCTTTGGGTCATCAAGTCTCGTTCTTTTTGCGACGCTTTCAGCTCACGAGCTAGCTCCACATTGATCTGGTCGAAAGGTCCATAAGCTTGATTCAGCTGATTGACCACATTAATCATCTGGCTCAAAATCTTTTCTACCACAGGGTTTCGTAGCGAGTTTTTCTTAATTTGCTCTAGCTCTGTTTGTAGTGTTCGGTTTTCATTATCTTCCTTAGTCATACTATTGGAATGATTATAGCCGGCAGCCTCGCAAGCTTCTGCATAATTCAAGCCTGCCATCAAGTGAGGATAAATATTGCGCAAAGCCTTTGCACTCAAACTACCATAGTCATCGGCAAACATCACGCCACAAAGGATATTCGCTTGCTGCACCGTAAAATTATAACGTGTGCAAAGGGCTTTCTTTAGTGCCACATTGTTATTACCATATATCGCTTGGTCTTCGATCTTAATCTCATTAGCATCATCGGTGGCATAGAGCAAATGCCACAATTGATAGGAGCTTTGTTTTTCAAAAGCTTCATTCTCCAACGATGCATCAAAAGAAAGAATGCTTGTATCGATACCTAAATGGGTGAATATCTCATGAATACTATCCACATTGTGCTGCATAGCCTTCTTGCTCCAGCCATCAGAAATATCATAGCCTTCCGCATCGGCAATGGCTTGATAAGCTCCATACAATTTCGTGTTGGTGGTGTTGCCATTTAAGCTTTTGAAGTTTAGTTCGTGGTCACTATTCGTTAGCTTCAACAGTTTAAGAATATCCCTTGCACTGATTTCTTTGGAATAGTTCAACTCGCTAAAAAGCAAGGCTCTTTCATCGGCAGTAAGCTTGCGCTTAGTATTGCTATCAAGGTCGGTTATTTCCAAATCATTGATACTTTGCAGCACTTTCACCTCTTGAAACAGCGGCGATGACTTCGCACAAGCTTTTGGCGCATGCGCTTTCTTTGTGCCGTCTTTTCGGAATTGCTCTAGCTGACAAGTGCTGATGAGGTATTTCTTCGATTTCAACGGACGCTGATAGAAGATACTATTGAATACCTTTTTCCGATTCTCTTCGGTCAGCACTTCGGGATAAAACTTCGCCTGACAAGTCCAAATTGCGTTAAACTCATCAATGTAGTCTTGGCGATAGAACACTTGATTGCGGGTGTTCTGATTCTTTTGCAAAATCTTTTCCAGCTTCCATTGCCCCACTGTCTTGTTCTCAAAATAGAGCGTTTTACTTCGGTCGCTGATGTCGCCCAAATAATTGCTCGAACCGCCAATCTTTCCCGAAAGATTAACCACCGTAAATGCCACTTCTTCCAAACTCAATTGCTTACTCAGCGCATCGGCTCGCCATTGATATTCTTGCAAAAGCTTCTCTTCTCTTCCTTTGGGCATTTCCGCTTGCTCAATTTGCTCTCGCCAAAAAGCTCCATTCACATAAGCTCGGTTTTTACCCTCAATGTTTTCCCAAAACTCAGCGGTTAATACTTCGGGATAGAAACTTTGCTGCTTGTCAAAAATGAGCTTCAACTCGTTTCTCAAATCCGAAACATAGAACGGTGGAACACGCTTAGCACTGATTTTCCCTTGCTTAAAGATTGAAAGCACATATTGCCCCGGCGTGATTCCTTTCGCCACCAACTCTTTAGCCAAACCCAACTCATCAAGCACCGTTCCTAATTCATCGGGATTATTCGCCTTGCGATTACTCTTATAACCTCGCTTCTTGCATAAATTCAGGAGCACTCTCGACAAATCGCCCAACGCAATTTGCTCTTGCGGACTTTTAGCACGTAATTTAAGAACTTCAAAAGTACTATTTTTACCCACTTCAGGAATTGTGGTTTCTAATTCGAGCATTCCCATCGTCCGTAGATTTTTTTTTAGCGACTCTCTACGCAACTTTCGCCTCTGTAAACTTCTACGTGCACCTTTCTTTTTCGACCTATCGGCATTGGTAGTTATCGCCTTACCCTCCGTGAAATTTTTATTTTCATCAACAGTCAGCGGAACAACTCGCACCCCGCATTTCACAATTTCATTTTGCGATTTATCTTCGCTACCTGTTTTTACTACAGCCCAACCAATGCTTGTTGTGCCAATGTCTAGTCCTAATATTTTTTTCATTTATTCTAAAATTATTTTATTTATTTCTTGTTTATTTAAAAACTACTCCTATCTTTGCAGTAGAATTTTTAAAGCAATTCACAATAAGGATTTTTTTCCGTTGTGAAAACATTTAGGGTGGCAGTTTGTCGCCCTTTTTTTTATCTATGCCGAATATAGTGGGTAATTATCAAGTTTCACCACATTGCTGATGGGAGTTTGCTTTATTTAGATGTAAATTTAGTATTTTATTTTTGAATTGTTCTGGATTCCTTTTAAATATTTCATGTTTGAGCACAAACCATTTCTGCACAGCTTGAAAAGGCGTTCTCACATTCAACTCTTTTCTAAGCGAACCGCGTCTTCGATTTAGCTTGTAATAGATTAAGAATTGTATTAAATCGTCGCTCATTTCCTCCTTATTTTGATATTTCGTTTTAAGAACAGTATTATTTTTATCGTTCCATTCACTCTTTCCACCATTCCGTTTGTTTGAGGAGTGCAAGGTTTTGTCAATCGATGGTCTATATCATTTTCTGTACACTTAATATCTAGCAATGACTCTTTTGTGCATAGATTTCCTTTCTTGTTTCTGTTTAGTCGATTTGTAAATTCTAGTCCATTGGCAGTCAATATATAACTTATTTTGAAAGAAAAAAACGCCATGCAATGATCAAAAAAAAATAAATCTGTTGCATATATTTTCATTCTGATAGAACAAAAATAAGCAACACTTTTTTCTTATCACTTCCGAGTTCCGTTTCGGCTACGCCTTCTCTACACTCGGAAGTGATAGAATGCCATCAACAACGTGGTGAAACTTGACATTTAACACTAAAAAATCACAAACCAAATAGTATTAGTTTGTGATTTTCAAATGCTAGATTTCCTATTTACCAATCTCCATTTTCAATGACTTCTGAAGTATTTCCCTCCTTAATAGACTTCTCTACCTCATCAAGTGTGCTACATGCTTTATTAAACGATTTGTAAAAAGCCTTTGTCATAACCGTTTTTTGCATGCCCTGTGGATTAATAGGATACGCTTGGGCTATGCTCATGCTCGAAAAACTTGGAGGCGTTGTGCCAGAACCTACCGTTTTTGTTTCATAGTCCGTGAGCGTGACAATAACTCTAGCTCTACCCTCTTTCGCATCTACTCGAAGAATGTGCCATGCATCAACATAGGTTGCCAATAACGATACACCTACATGCACTTCTTTGTAGATTCCTTTTCCAACCACAAGACCGTGTTCTTTATCTTGTGTTTGAATAACCGACTTTCCACTGCCATAGTTATACACAAAATAATTTAACGCCCTGTTGAAAATTTCGTCTTTACTCAGACCTGGTGCTTCCACCACTCTCATCACGGTAACGTTCCCATTGTCATCAAGCTGCCATTTACCTTCCATTTCAGCTAACATTTCCTTTGCCGATTGTGCAAAAGCAAAACTCCCAATAACTGTAAACAACACGAATACTGTAATTCTCTTCATCATTTTTTTTATTTTAAAACATTAATTATTACCGCTTAAACCGCTCATTCAACAACACGCTAGAATGCGAATTTAAAAAACGACCGATAGCCTTCTGCTCCTGCTTCTCAAGCCCATCATAGCGAAACTGAAAATCCTTCAGAAAATCAGAAAGAACATCTTTATTAAACAAACCAAGAACCCTGCCCAAATCACGATTCACATTTATCTCCCCAATCTTACTCAGCACATTATCTAAACGATTCACCGTGATATACCGATAAATCTCCTCACACAAAAACTGACATTCTTCACTCAACGAGTCGGCATCGCGACGCAAGCTCCCAAGCAAAACCTTATCAATATAATTATTATTCTCCGACCAACGCTCATTCTTATTCTTAATCAAAACACGCGAACCATTGCGCATAAAAACAGGCTCTAGCGGACGAATAACAAGCCCCTCGCAGATATTACCCTCCAATTCAGGCAAACCAAACAAGGCCGGAATTGTTGTCCGAAACGTGTTCGATTGAGCTAAACATGCCGATAGCGAACCCGAAAAAAGCGTGCGAGCATAAATAAAACCATGCTTCTCAAACAAAGCATTAGCCTCATTAACACCCAAAAAAATAGCATCATCAAGCAGCACATCAAAAGCATAAAAATCATTATGTGGAGCATAATAAATGCCCTGCTGAACCATCTTCGAACCCAACACCTGCTCAACATCGGCATGCGGATAAGCACCACCGAAAAGCTCCCCGAAAATAGTCAACGTGTGAATCCCCCTACTCAATTGCAAATCGGCAAACAAAGCAAAAACCTTATCACGATAAGCCTCAACAACCGATTGAAAATTATAAAAATTCTCATCAGCAACATTCAAACCCGTCCGCTTTGCCGAAATAAGCTCCTCACCATTGGTAATTAAACTCAAATTACCCCCATGAACCTTCTCCTGAACCACATAATCCAAATCAGCAAAACCCTGTTCTGCAATCAACTGCATAAAATCCGATTGATACGAATTTTCAATAGAATTATATTTCCTAAACTTCATAAAACCTCCTTTTTAATTCTCATTCACAACTCCCCCATCGCCAGCCAATTCAAAAAGCTTTTCTTCCACCACCTTCTTCAAATAAACCACCACACCAACCTGATGCTCCGGCGAAGCCGTAGGGTCAATGCGCTGAATGCGTGCCTCAAAAACATTAAAACCACAACTCAAAAACTTACTAATCGAATAATTAGAATTTTTAGGCACAAACCCAAGCTTATAACCCTTAAAATAAACAGCCACCGCCTGCGGGTCATACTTATTTTCAGGCTCCAAAACCAAACGAAGCTTCTTCCCAACCTTCAACTTACCAAAAACAAGCGCACCCTCATAAAACGTAAATCCAGCAAGTGGAAAACTCTTGTAGTGTTCTAACTCTTTCATAACTCAGAAATTTAATTTTTAAATTCAGCAAAGCAATAACACGCAACTCATTTCATCGAAACGCCATTGCAATCAACAGCACAAACTAAACAACTAAAAATGCCAACTAATGTCATGTTTAAAAAAATAAGGCTGCTCATGCAAAAAAAAATGCACAAACAGCCTAACAATCAAAAAAAAAAAACAAAAAAACTATTTCAATTTACACAACATTTCTTCAGCCCTCACCCTCACAAAATCCCTCAACGCTTGCGGAGCAATAATCTCAATTTCATCAAACAAACCAAGCACAAAACGCCCCACACCATAAAAACCCGCAACATCGGTTTTAAATAAAAACTCATTATCACTCAACATCGTAATAAACTTCTCCGCTAGCGGATATTCCTCTTTCAGCAACTCACACGAGCGCACCGTGAGTTTAAGCTCAATCGACGTACGCTCACCGCCCGTCATGCGAAAAACATCGGTAAACTTCTCAAAATGCCTATCCTCATGCTCCCAATCATCATGCAACACCTCAACCGAATCAATGCGCGTGTTCTTAAACATCTTGCACAAATCATCATCAACATCATAAGCCCAAGTATTCACATAATTAGTAGTAAATTTAAACGGCTCAACCAAACGATCCCTGCGCGAATTACTATTAGCCGACTGATAATTTTTCAACAACACACGCTTCTTGCGCTTAATCGACTCACTAATCCGATGAATATTCTCCGAACCCGTTTCCTTCAAAATAATCTCCGTAACACGCTCCGATTTATAAAGCGAATAAAGCTTCTTAGTCAAATTCTGTTTCACCAAACTATCGCCTCGCAGGCTCTCAATAGCACGCTGCAACACAAAAGCCTCCTCCTCCGAAAAATGCAAAAGCTTGTTAAGCCCCTTGTGCGTTGAAGAAATCTCCTCAATCTTATAATAACCATCTTTCGGACGAGGAATAATAAATCCCACATCGCGCAAAGTACCAACATATCGACGTGCCGTGCGCTCCGAAAGTGCCAAACGCCGCATAATCTCCTCCATTTGCAAACCATAGCCATTGCTCAGCAAAAGCATCAAACTAAGCGTGGCTTTAATTTTATTTTGCTCGTTCATTTGTCATAATCACATTAGATTTTTCCCAAAGATACAAAATTTCTCCTCCATTCCAAGAATCGCAACCACTCCCCTTTCTCGCATCAAGAAAGAAATTCTCCTCCTCACGCACACCATCGGGAAAAACCTGCTCATTAGCCTTCCAATGCCCCTTCTTCGTTTCACTCAAAACCACCGAACAACTCCCCACAAAAAGCAAAAACAAAGCACACAAATATTTAAAACCAGCATTCATCATTTCAATTTTTATTGGCACAAAGAAAATACCACCAATTGCCAAATACTGTCATTTCTATTTTCAAGACGTTTTTTTAAAAAAAAATCACACTCGTCAATCATCAACCAAAAACGCACCATTTTTTTCCTTTTTTTGTGTGTTGTTATTTACTTTACTTTACTTTACTTTACTTTACTTTACTTTGTGGGGTTTCTACATACAATAACTCCCTTCATTTAAAAATCGCTCGAGTTATTACATACAATAACTCCCTTTTGCCACTGAATTTAAATTCAACATTTCAGCCTTTTTTTCATTTTTCCTTCTTGTTTTGCTCTCTATTTTGGGGGTGCCGGCATTCCTCCCCACCGCATTCCAACGCCCTGCCGTCGGGCTTTTCGCTTCAATCTTTTGCTTCGTTCCTCCGCAAAAGGATTTCCGCTCCAATCCCTCACCCGGCTGCGCACGTTTCTGCAATTCATGGTCGGGCAGATTGAATAGTAATTCACCCAAATGCACAATTGATATTAGGGGACTTCTAAAAATTAGTTTTAAATTGGGGAAGCTGCTAAATACAGCTGTTGTTCATTTTGTTTTCTGAGCGTATCTTTTGCACTAATTTCTTAAACCATAGCTCGCTATGCTTCTGTGAAATTAGTCCAAAATCTATCTCCCATAAAATCAAAATGACCTAATATCTAATTTTTAGAAGTCACCATTAATATTTCCACTCTATTTAAAACCAATTCAAAAAACTGTATTATTAAAAATGATTCACGCAGTATCAAAAAAAAACGCAAAATGTGTTTCAAAGAGCTTGTGCTAAAGAATTCATTTCACCAAATTAGATGTGCGTTCCAATTTCAACTAACTGTGTA
>JBKEAC010000054.1:0-1534 GCA_047971925.1 Mangrovibacterium sp. | reverse complement strand
ATGTCCGTCAGCTCGATTAACCTTGACACATTGCCCTTGTCGCTCGAAATAAAGCTTATTTTGTTCAGCTGCTTCACTGCCTTCACCAGCTCGCTATCCGAGGGTTTAACTCGACCTGAATAGTCCGACTCCCCTTTTATGACATAGGCGTTTTTGCCTTTCAGAATGCTGTTTGCCCCAGCTCGCCCAAATTCTCTCCCGAATTGATTGGCGGCTCCTTTCACGATGTTGTTTAAAATGCTCATGCGTTTCTACTTTTTTTCTCTGCAAAGAAAATCAATTAAAATGCCAACTGTTGTCATTTCTGATGAAATTTTACGCTTCCCCACTTTTCCGCTCCGTCCTCGTTTTGCGTGTCCGGCTGATGATATTATGCTCTCGGATGAGCGAGGTTGAAGTATTGCGTTTATTAAAATAATTACCCATTCTATTCGTTACAGAGCCAAAAAATAGTAATTTAGCATCGACAAACAAATTTCAGTATAGCAATTGAGAAGCCAAATGAGCAAAGCTATTTCTATTTTAGATCAAGAATACCTTCAGTGGGTAAAGGAGTTGTAGTTCCGTTATCAGCAAAGTCAGATAAAAGCGGCATTAAGAGTCAATCGGACTCTGATAGCGTTTTATTGGGAATTGGGGAGAGATATGCTGTCTTTGGGAGTTGAAAATAGATATGGTGCAAAGTTTTATGCCACACTGAGTGCTGACTTGCGCCGTGAAATGCTTGGGATTGAGGGATTGTCGGAGTCAAATATTCGATATGCAAAGCGTTTTTATTTGCTTTATGCCAATTATTTAGAAAATCTTCCACAGCTTGTGGAAGATTTGAGTTCCGTTCCGTGGGGGCATCATCGTTATCTCATAGATAAACTCTCGAAGTTCCCTCAGAAGGCATTGTTTTATATCTATCAAACCATCGAAAACAATTGGAGCCGATCAATGCTTCTAAATTTTATGGGGACTTCTAAAAATTAGCTGTTCGGTCATTTTGATTTTATGGGAGATGGATTTTGGACTAATTTCACAGAAGCATAGCGAGCTATGGTTTAAGAGATTAGTGCAAAAGATACGCTCAGAAAACAAATGAACAACAGCTGTATTTAGCAGCCTCCCCAATTTAAAACTAATTTTTAGAAGTCCCCTTAAGATTTGCAGGAAGGAGTTCTGCCAGTTTGTTGACTTTATAAGTTGGGATTATTTCGAGCACCTTATGAAGCCATTTGTAAGGATCCACATTATTCTTTTTGCAAGTGGCAAAGAAAGAATACATCATAGCAGCACGTTGTGCCCCGTTGTGTGAACCTGCAAACAGGTAATTCTTCCTGCCCACAGCAATGGCTCGCATGGATATTTCAGCTGTACCCCTACGACCAACTGTAAATTTTTCTTTTCCTAGTAACATGTGCTTCATCTTAAGAGTATATGCTGTTTTCTAAACAAATACTCTGAAGAAATCTGAGTTAAAACTCCGTTTAATATAATAGAATTCAAACCACTCGCATTCACAACTGAATGCGCTGGCGTGATAAATCAT
>JBKEAC010000053.1:0-9421 GCA_047971925.1 Mangrovibacterium sp. | reverse complement strand
TTGTTCAGCGTAATAGTCGGTGAAAATCATACCACTGTTTGCAATTGCATCGATGGTTGGCGTGTTATAGCCCATGATGCCTCGGTTGTTGTAGCTCAAATTCCAATAAGCGATGTCATCGCCCAAGATGACCAAAATGTTTTGTTTTTCAGAGGAATTCTTTGCTGCTTGAGCTGTGAAGCCAAATGTAATGGCTTGCAGCATCAATAAAGATACCTTTTTCATGTTTTCTAATTTTTATATTAGTTATTCAAATAATTCTGCCTTTTTTAATGATATGTTACAAACTTAATCGATATTATTGAACTTAGCAACTAAAATGGTTCTTTTTTCTTGACTTTTTCAAAATGTTAACAGAAGGGTTTACTTTTTGTAACCAAAAGGCTTGTTTATCATTGTAAAAACAAGGTTCTTTAAAGACCATTATCAAAGTGGGGGAGTGAAAACGATGTTTATAGAAGACAATTTTGAACACTTTAAGAGATAACGGAGCGTGAAGGCCGAGCTATTTCCTTGAATACACCTACAACTCAGCTAACGTTTGTTTTTAGTTTTTGCAACTCTTGATCTATCTTCACTTTTTCATTAAACTGTGTCGTCTTCTGAATTTTTGTTTCTAATCGCCCAATTTTATTGAGCAATTTCTTTGTCTCTTTTTCCACCGCCACAAGCTCATTGAGTGGCAAATCGAATCGACCTGAAAGCTGAAAGCAAAAGTTATCGTAAACATCATCTAAACTATTCTTGAGCGTTAATTCATAGGGATTCAATTCGTCATGAAACCAATCACTGTTAAACGTCCAATCAATCACCGATTCGTGCTCTTTGGAGGAATGAGGGTGCTTGCATGACGCACTGAGACGCTGTTGATATTTAAAGCACTGCACCACGATCAATTGATAGGGGATAAGACTTTCAATAATCTTAACTATATCATCGGCATGCTTTATCGATCTAAACACAATCTGAATCACTTGTATTTCCTGTCCAGATTTAGCTGCAAGCTGAATGGTTTCAGGTGATAATTTATGTGTCCACTGAATCTTTTCCACCTCTTCGGTCAGCCATTTTTTCTGCTTACTGGTGATGAAAGACTGAAACGAGTTCTTGGGAATATCTTTTTTGAACTCGGTGTGTTTGGGCAACTTTAGCATAATCCTTATTTTACAACAACAAATGAAACGAGTGCAAAGTCATCAATGCCTTTCACGGTATGATTTGCCGAAACGGTTCCCCCACGCGAAAATAAGCTACTGATAACTTTCGACTCCTCGGCATTAACAATCGAGCCGATGCCCTTTTGAAGTAACTTGGTATATTTAGTCATCTCGCGGCAATCTTTTGTTTCGGCGTTGAATTGACTGCACAAATTCGCTAGCGGTTCGGTCTTGTCTTTGCACAGCAAACGAAGCGTATCGAGAATCTTCTTGGCTTCTAAATGCCCTAATTGCAATTCCCCTGATTCTTTCACCGAAACCAGATAATATGGGTGCATTTGATTCTTCTTATCGATATTGATTTCTTGGTTGACATTTTTCAGAATAAAAATAGCTCCTTGCTCGATCTTCCCACCAGCGTCTACCACGGCATGCAATCCTTGCGGAATGGTTTTTAACACCCCATAGGTTTTGATGTAATTCGACAAATCGATTCTAAAATCATTCAGTCCCAAATCTGTGATGCTGATTCCTTCTTTGATATCTTCCAAATCGACCACTTCATCTTGCAGTTTTTGCAATTGAATTTTCCGATATTCCAAATCTCGTTCTTCGGCATTCAAGATGTTATCATCGCCCGTGCTTGTCATGTTGCTGATGAGCATACGATTCTCCACACGTTGTTTCAGATTTATATAAGCATCAAGTTCCACGTTGGGCCAGAAATTCACCATCGATATATTCGTGTTGATTGAACCAATGCGGTCAATCCGTCCGAAGCGTTGAATGATACGCACCGGGTTCCAGTGAATATCATAGTTGATGAGGAAATCGGCATCTTGCAAGTTTTGCCCCTCCGATATACAGTCGGTGGCGATGAGAATATCGAGTTCTTCTTTAATTTCAGGGTAGAGCAGTTCTTTCCCCTTGCTTTGGGGCGAAAAGCAGCTGAGCATCGCATTCAAATCAGTTGGAATCTGCTTGGTACTTATTTTTCGAGTGGAACCTGTAATCAGTGCCGAATGAATGCCATATTTATCGTTGAAGAATGGTGTAAGTTGATCGTATAAATAATTCGCAGTGTCGGCAAATGCAGTGAAAATAATCACCTTTTTATTTCCAGCATTCAGTGGCGTTTCTAACTTCTCAACAATCTTTCCCTGGAGCATTTGCAGCTTGCAATCAGCATGACCTGAAAGAGGCGAAACCATGCTGTGCAGCTGCCTCAAAAGGATAAGGTCGTGATTCAAATCCTCTCCCCAGCGCAAGCGATCCATATCGGCAATTTCCACTTTCACTTTCTTGCCAAAGGTGAGTTCTTCTTGCTCGTTTTCGAAATCAAAATCCTCCTCTTTGAGTTGTTTTTCTTCAAAGCGTCCTGCTCCTTGTGCAATAAGATTCAATGCTGATTCAATCTGCTCGATAATATTTTCTACTGTCAACTTAAAAGAATGCACAGAACTTTCAATGCGTTTAAGCAAATTCATGCGCATTAGGATTTTCAAGTTATTCTCGCGGTCAGATTGCGAAAAGCTCGATGTTCCCGCATTCACTTTCTTGTCATACAAATCGGCATACTTCTGCACACAACTAAGCAGTAGGTAATTCAGTGGCGAATAGACCGATAAATTTAGCATTATCAGTGTGTTGGCAATGGCATCGTAGGAGATGCTATTGTTGGTGGAAAGCTGACTGAAAATAGAAATGGGTTTGTTTCGCTTTGGAAACTGCCCGATGGCTGAGGTGTCATAATAACTTGTGATATGCTTGCGCGAGCGAGCAATGGTCAGATTATCTAACATTTCAAAGAAATCAAAGTCGAGCATTTCTAGCAACTTATCGCCCGTTCGCTGCTTCAGGTCGAACTTCGACCACGTATTAAAGGCCTGTTGAGCACTCCTGAAAATCTGATCTATTCCCTTGCTGGTGCCTAGTTTTTTATCTAAGCGGCTTGCGTCTCCCTCATAGGCGAGTGCCAATTGATTCTTGAGGTCGTTGAAACGATTATTGACTGGCGTGGCTGAAAGCATGAGTATTTTGGTTTCTATTCCCGCTTTCACAATCTTTTCCATCAGCTTCTCATAGCGGTTTTCCGAAGATCCTGTGCCATTGCCATTGCGAAAATTATGCGATTCATCAATCACCACTAAACCATAATTTCCCCAATTGATTTTCCCCAAGTCGCGCCCATTGCTTTGTCCTTTCTCGCGCGATAGGTCGGTGTGGAAAAGCACTTCATAGTGGAATCGATCGGCTGCCAGAATATTATCCTTATCGTTGTGCCGATATGTGTTCCAGTTGGCTTCTAGCTTTTTTGGGCAAAGCACAAGCACATCTTTGTTGCGCAATTCATAATATTTAATGACCCCCAATGCAGAAAAAGTCTTCCCAAGCCCCACACTGTCGGCAATGATGCAGCCATTATATTTCTCCAGTTTATTGATAGCTCCAATCACCGCATCTTGCTGAAAATTATATAGCTTATTCCAAATCAACGTGTTCTTAAATCCAGTGCGCTCATTGGGCAGATTGTCGGCATTGAGGTCTTCCAAAAAGTCTTTGAAAAGATTATAGAGTGTGATGAAGTAGATATATTCGGGGCTATTCTCCTTGTAGCTTGTTTCCAAATATTTGAGCACCGTTGCGGTAACATCTTCCATGCATGCTTTATTCTCCCAAATCTGATTGAAATGGGCTAAATATTGAGCACTCGTTGGACTTTCCTGTCTTTGAATCAAGGTGGGGAAAGCTTGTTTGTTGGTAGCATATCCCAAATTATCGGTGGTAAAATCATGTACCCCGCCAGTATAGACAACATCGCCATGACTACCATTTTCCACATGAAGCATTCCGCTTAAATTGTTTGCTGAATTGTTATTGGATTTAAAGCTAGCTTTACGCCGCACCCAATCTGCGCATTCTTTGGCAATAGCCTTTTGATTGAGCTCATTTTTCAAGCGCAATTCATACTCGCCACCACAAAGGTTTGCTTCGCGGAAAATATTGGGAATGTAAAATTCATGTGCGCCCACTTTCGAGTTCTCTGTTACAAACGTGGGCGAGGTAAACACAAATTGCATACCCTCCACCTGCTGCAACTCCTTGCGCAATGCTTCATAGGCATAAATTGAAAAGCTTGCTGCCGCAATTCGAAGCTTGCTCCCTTTTCGAAGATCTTTTTTTAGCTCGTCGCCTAAGCGAACGTTTATATTATTTATTGTCTCCATCTTTATATCCTAATTCTTCGGCTAACTTTTCATAGCTTGCCACCTTTTTAAAATGCACTTCTCCACCACCAATTTCTTTGAAGTGTTCTTGCGCACAGTGAATCTTCAGTTTTTCAATCTCGCGCAAATCCATATCAGAATCCGACCCTTTTGTCTCTGCCACAAAATAAATCTGCCGCACTTTGTCCTTATCAAATACAATCGCCCAGTCGGGACTGTAATTAGCCACTGGCGTGGTGATATAAAAGCCTTTGGGCAACTTGGCATAAACCACCACTTCTGCACTCGTTTCTAATGCTTGGGCAAAATCTGCCTCAATGGTCGAATCGGAAATCAGATGGTCATAAATGTGTTTCTTCAGCACTTCGGAATCACGCAAAACCATCTTATTATTAGTGAACACCGTTTTTGCATCATACCGTTCTTCGGTTTTGTGATACACAATATTGTTGATTATCAAACTCGATTTCACCTCATTAATCAGCTTGCTACTTTTAGCAATAAACTCTTCGGGGTTCTTGCGGAACAAATAAAACGTTGTAGGCTTGATTTGCTTAAGAATTGCTACAATTGTGCGACGCATCAGCTTGGTGCGATTTTCTATTTCCCCCACCAAGTCATACCAGGTGTTGGCATACAAATCATCTTTAATTTTGATTCGCTCTCGCTTGCTCTCTTGAATTGCTGTTCCCTCTTCCAGTTGTTCCTTTGTGCTCTCGTGCTGCTCACCTGTTTTCACCTCATACACTCGTTCGGAAATGCTCAGCTGCGCATCAATTCGAATGGCACTATCGGCAATCAACTTCTCGGTGTCGAATTGCACCTCATAAATTGTTTTCAAGTTAATTTTGTTCCACAACTCTTGAAATTCCTTCTTGATGAAATTCCTATTCGTTGTAATCTCTTCCTTATCTCGCCCATTACCAGGTTCAATCTCTCTGCCCGTATATATCTTTTGCATCAGTTGGCAAATAGCCGTCCGATATGGTTCTAATTGTTCTGGCAGCTGAATCTTTTGGGCTGCAATGAGCTCACGCCCTTTGGATGTGATTTTATCATCTTCATCGAGCACATCGTGTTTATAAAGCAGCTTATTTAGCTTGTTTGCATCGTCTTTCGAAAGGCGGTGCGTTTCTCCTTTTTCATTGGTTAGCAACCTATTCACAAAGAATTCAACGTCGGCTTTTTGTGGACGGTCTTTCAAGCTTTGGGCAATTTCCGATTGCAAGCCTTTGGCAAATGCCTCATAGCTTTCTGAGGCCACCACGGTGAGCATGTTGATTTCATGCACCTGCTCACCTACCGTTTCAAAGTCTAGGCGATTCCCGTTTTTATCCACACACAAACGCATGCCTCGTCCCACTTCTTGGCGGCGACGTGTCTGACTTCCACTCTCCACGTTTTTCAGCGCACAAATCTGGAAAACATTCGGATTGTCCCACCCTTCTTTTAATGCTGAGTGTGAAAAGATGAAGCGCACAGGTTCTTCAAAGCTCAGCAAGCGTTCTTTGTCTTTCATGATAAGGTCGAAAGCCGAAATATCATCAGATTCTTCCTGACCTCTCTTCACCGTGGGGTCGATGCTTTTCCCTTTCTTATCTATGGAGAAATATCCCTGATGCACCAATGGTGCGCTATCTCGATTCAGGTAATCTGTATAACTAGTAGGTACATTAACTCTGTGCACTCTACTAGGAACGGCTTCATGCAAGTAGTTATTATATTCCTCTTTAAACAAGTCGAGATATTCACTCCTCAGCTTGTTATATTCCTCTTCAAATATCTTGGCATAGTCGCCAAGCACTTGTTCGCCCTGCTCGTCATACTTCCGATACTTTTCCACCGAATCAATAAAAAACAACGATAGCACTTTAATGCCTTGGTCGAAAAGCTGCTTTTCCTTTTGAAAGTGCGACAAGATGGTTTCTCTAATCTGCAAGCGTCGAAAAGTGTCTTCATCGGTATTATTTAAAACATCGCCCGGCAAGAGTGCTTCTGTTCCGAGCATCACCACATTGCGCTGCCCATCTATTTCGGTGATGGTGCAATCCCGATAGGCGGGCATATTGCCCGAGAGCTCAAACAGATTTGCTCCCACTGTGAGATTTTGCCGCACACGCTTCACCCCTGAAACATTCCGCTGTTCAAACTCCACCACGGCATGCGGGGCTTTGTCGGTACTCAAACTGATGTGTTCTAAATATAAATAGCCACTTGTGCCCGTTGAGCCTTTCATTGAAATTCCTTTCACCTGAATTTTCTTCACCAATCGCTTGTTGTAGGCGTCGAGCGCATCGAGGCGATAAACCTTATTATATTCTTCTTTGTGGGTGGCGGAATAACGAAGGGAGAACAGCGGATTGAACTCCTGCATGCTGTCGAGGGTTTTCTTGCCATCAACCGATTGCGGTTCGTCGATAATCAGAATCGGATTGGTTTGCGAAAGAATTTCAATTGGTCGGCGCGAACCAAACTGATCGAGCTCCTGATGAATGCGGCGTGCATCTGCTCCACGAGCATTAAAGGCTTGCGTGTTGATAATCATCACACTAATGCGACTATCGGAAGCAAAGCTTTCAATGTTTTGCGGGTTGCTCGAATTATAAATAAATGGTCGTATCTGGTGCCCATAGCGTTCCTGAAAGTGTGTTTGCATCACCTGGAATGATTTATACACTCCTTCTCGAATAGCAATACTTGGCACCACCACAATAAACTTGCTCCACCCATAATGCTTATACAGTTCATACATCGTGCGAATGTAGGTGTAGGTTTTCCCTGTACCCGTTTCCATCTCGATGGTTAAATTGCATGACACTTTCGATCCTTTGGAGTGCTCTAATTGTGAGCTTTCAAACAAATCATTATTGCGCTGAACTTGCTGTATGTTTTTCAGCAATTGCTCTTTGGTAATTATAATTTTATTGTTGCGAAAGCCTTTGTCCTCATCTACCTGCTTATATTCAAAATTCAGTTCTTGCTCGCCTGTTTTTTCCAGTTGCTGTTGACGCTGCAACTTCTGAGTTCGTTCTAAGTGGAAGTGTGTGCTTACACAGGGCTGCCCTGCAAAGCAATCCACCACCGCCTGCACGGCATCGAGCTGAAATTGTTGTTCTTTAAATTGTAGTTTCACTTACTGATTGTTTAGTTCTTCTATTAATTCTGCTCCAACCATGTTTTATTTCTTTAAATCACCTTCATCTCTGTTCTTGGGCTTAATTGCTTTAACAGTTGCTGCACATTGATTTTGGCGGTGTCGTGGGCGAAGCCATTGTCGTGGAAAACGATGCGCAAGGGCTCTTCTTTGGCAATCTCTTTGGCGAATGCCTCATCAATATCATTATCGAAACAAGCATAGAGGGAATTGTTCTCCACTTTGAAGACTTGCTTGCCACACACTTGTGCTTGCTCGATTTTGAGCGATAGCGGCAAGCCCCAAGCGAGCATGATTTGTGCCAAAAGGTCATCGGGCGTGCGGTCGGGCTTCACATTGTCTGCGAGCTGATCGAGCAGGTTGGGCTGCATGTCTTGCGGACGGTAATAGACGTCTTGCATGTTCGAGCTGTCGAGGCGGTAAACACGGAAACCATAATCTTGCGTGTCGGTAAAGTCGGCAAACAGACCATCTTTTTCGGCTTTGGCTCGTTTCTCTTCTTTCACTTTCTTCCCTGCACGACGAATGCGCTCTTTGCCTATTTCGCAAATGTTTTTGTAGCCCGCTTTAAAGGCTTCACTCTTTTCATCGGTTGCCTCAGGAAGCTGCACACAAATGTATTTGCGATTCCCACCATCTTCCGCATTCAATTGCATCACCGCATGGGCTGTGGTGGCGGAGCCGGAGAAGAAGTCGAGAATGAGGGCGGATTTGTTAGTAAAAGTCGTTAACTTCAGCATTCTAATTATCAATTCAATTGGCTTAGGCGTGTCAAATGTTTTGTCTTCCATTAAACTTTTAAGATTTGCAGTAGCCGTCGACATTAGCCCTGCATCATCCCACCATGTTGTATCTGTTCTGCGAGTTTTTTCTGCTGTTGTTTTATAATACTTTTGATATAAACTATTACCTCGTTTTACTACATATCCATCCTCATATTTTTGTTGCATTGTTTCCTTAGAGAATCTCCAATAGCCTAAAATGCCAAGAAATTCATAGTATGGATTACCCTTTTTTGCCCCACCGGGTCCATCAACAGGAACAAGCCGGTAATCCCCTCGTTCATCTGAAAGATCAAATCCAGTTAGCTTGGGATCGAGTCCATAAAATTTGCGATTTTCATGGATAACATCATTATTTTTTGCGTAAAAGAGGATTGTATTGTGGTTTGGAGATATAATTTTATCATTCGATATTGATGCCCTAGATTTGTGGCATATCTCCGCCACAAAATTTCCTTCTCCAAAAATCTCATCACAAATCTTTCTCAGATTGTGTACTTCATTATCATCAATGGAAATAAAAATCACGCCATCCTCTTTCAGTAAGTTTCTTGCGAGTTTCAATCGTGGATACATCATGGTGAGCCAATCGGAATGATAGCGCCCGGCGGTTTCGGGGTTGGCAACCATTCTAACGCCATATTCATCCTTCTGCCCACTATCTACTAACCACTCTTCACTATCCATGGTGAAATTGTCGCGATAAACAAAGTCCTTGCCCGTGTTGTAGGGCGGGTCGATGTAGATCATTTTCACTTGGTTCAGATAACTTTCTTGCAAAAGCTTGAGCACTTCGAGGTTGTCGCCCTCAATATAAAGGTTTTCAGTATTATCAAAATCCACCGAATCTTCGCGCACTGGTCGGAGCGTTTGCGTGGTTTGCGTGTTGGCAGTGAGAATGGCTTCGCGCTTGCCGGGCCAATTAAGCGTGTAGCGTTCTTTATTTCCCTCCACTACAGCATGATTAAGCTCTTGCTTCAGCAAGTCGAAATCAATGGCTTTGCCATTGGCACTTTCAGTGATGCAGTTGGGGAAAAGCGCTGCTAGCTTTTCTATGTTTTCATTCACCAAGTCGGGCGATTGTAAGTCTAGTTTCATTTG
>JBKEAC010000052.1:0-26005 GCA_047971925.1 Mangrovibacterium sp. | reverse complement strand
TAACTGAAATCAGTTTTTGTCATATAGGACTGCTATATGGTAAAAACTGAATTCAGTTTTTGTCATACAGGACTGCCCAATGATAAAAACTGAATTCAGTTTTTGTAATATAGGACTGCCCAATGGTTAAAACTGAATTCAGTTTTTGTAATATAGGACTGCCCAATGGTTAAAACTGAATTCAGTTTTTACAATAAAGGACTGCCCAATGGTTAAAACTGAATTCAGTTTTTACAATAAAGGACTCCAATATGGTCCGATATAAAATGTTTTTTGTAATAAATGCGACGCAAATCATGCGTCGCTACGAATGTTTTTTATAATATAAGACCGTTGTACGGTATTAATATATGCATACGCAATTCATGGTTTCGCACCTATCGGCGCTTTGGGTTGGGGTGCTTTGCTTTCATAGTGCGATGCACTATGTGAACGAACAAGCATCGACAAAGCGCCGATAGGTGCGAAAGAGAACATAAAAATGGTATGAATTATATTTGCTATAAAGACCGCAGGGCGATGCTCCTTTGTTGGGTTGTTATATTGCTATCTATAAAGACCGCAGGGCAATGCCCCTTGTTGTGTTGCTGCGTGCTTATTTGCTACAAAGACCATAGGGCTAGCGACCCTTGTTAACACTGGGTTGGATTTTTTAAATGGTCGTAATTTTTATATGATTTGATTTCCGCAACCGTGAACAACAACCCTGTGTTGCAGTCGCAGCGTGACGACATCTTATTAGCCCAATTCATGTGGGGATACAATGCGAAACTAATCAAAGTGCCGTAGGTACGACACCTTGAATTGTTGATGCAATAATATATCGCACCAAATAATATCACACACGCCACATTCACGCGGTGAGACGCATGCAATGCAACTCTACGTTACGGCTATCCGCCGTTTTCAAATTGCCATTCGGGATTACACTTCTTCTATTCAAACGCTCGCTTGTAGATTGACAAAGCATCAGCATAATTAATTTCACACAAAGCCCCGATATTCCCCCACTCTGTAGCTTTTTCTGCTAAATATTCTAACTTACTTTCCTCAACACCCGCAGCCTTCAAGTTTTTAGGCATACCTATGTTTTTTGCAAATAATTTAACAGCCTCAATTCCTAACAAGGCTGCCTTTTCATCGTTGCCTTCTTGATCTCCAAACACTTGTCGAGCAAAGCTTGCATAAAGCCAGGTATATTGCGGCGATTTTTCGAGAACATATGCTAAATAAGACGGTGCAATAAGTGCTAAACTAATGCCGTGTGTCATGTTGTAAAGACTTGAAAGCTCATGTCCCATGGCATGCATTGGCCAGTTTGAACCTTTTTTTCCAGCAATAAACTGAAAACCTGCCAATGCCATAGAACTTGCCCACATAACATTGGCTCGCGCCTCATAGTTTTCTGGATTTTCTTTCACTTTAATTGCATTCTTAACAATGGAACGCATCAATCCTTCATTCATCATGTTTTGAACATCGGTGGTTTCACTTCCGGAAGCAAAATAGCATTCTAGAAGATGATTAAAGGCATCAAAGCAACCTGCCATGCTATGCTTTTCAGGAACCGAAAAAGTATATGATGGATCTAAAATGGAAAACTTAGGATAGAGGGCTGGATGCATAATCGTGTGCTTCTTGTGATTCACCTCTCCCGTAATAACACCTCCCATGTCCATTTCACTACCTGTTCCTGCCATTGTGAGCACCGAAGCTAAAGGAGCAGCTCCTTTAATCTCGCCCGTTCCATCAGCCATTAAGTCCATCACATCTCCATCGTAACACACCCCTGCAGCCATAGCTTTAGCCGCATCGATAGTTGATCCTCCACCAACAGCCAAAATAAAATCGCATTGATGCTCCCGATAAAGGTTTATACCTTTACGCACATCGCCAACTGGAGGGTTAGAACGAATTCCATCGCAATCAACAAAAGGAATGCCTGCGCGTTTCAATTCGCTCACCACATCATTATAAATACCATTTGTTTTAATGCTTCCGCCACCATAAGCTAGCAGCACTTTAGTTCCGCCAAATTTGAGAATTGACGACGCTAATTTATTGATTTCACCTTTACCAAAATAAATGGCAGTAGGTACATGAAAATTAAAATTTTGCATATTCTTATTCTATTGTTATTCCCATTTTGAATGCTTGCTGCATGGTTTCACTGTTTTTTATATCTCCTTTGTTCCATGCTCCTACTCCTTTGATAATGCCTCTTTCTTGCGGATTATCTAAACAATCAAGCAGACCTCGAAACTCTTCAATGGTTCGCTCCATGGCTTGTTCATTGGGTTCTGCAGCTGTCATTATATAAACAAACTCTTTATTCTTCAGTTCTTGATACCGAGCGCAAATACGATCGATAAAGGTTTTCATTTGTCCACACATCGTATAAAAATACACCGGTGTTGCCATAACGATGACATCGCTTTCAATCATTTGGGCTAAAATACCTGTCATGTCGTCATTTTGCGAACAAGGTTTTTCACCATTAAAGCACACACCACAACCAGTACAATAATTAATATCCTTATCTTTCAGGAAAATCTTTTCCACCGTGTGCCCTGCTTCCAGAGCTCCTTGCATGAACTGATTACAAAGAGTGTCGGAATTGCCATTGCGGCGAGGGCTCGACGATAAGATTAATATATTCTTCTTCATTTCTTGAGCTATTTCATTGTTTGCAAAGCAACAGCATTATGCAATTTCACTTTAAACATCTTTTTTCTTTCTTCTCAACTCCAATTCATAGACTTTTAAACCATGCCTCAACTTGCGCATTTGAAGCCCTTCCTCGAAACACATTGCCTTCTTTAAGCGTGGTTGATTCTGGCAAGCTCACGCTCAACTCTTCCATGGTTTTTCCATAATCAGAACCGCCCGATGTGGCAAAGATGATGATTGTTTTTCCTGAAAAATCATGGCTTTCTAAAAAGGTGTTGATGATTGTGGGCGCCACATACCACCAAATGGGAAATCCCAAATAAATAACATCATAATTGGCAAGATTAAGCTCATTGTCTGCTAGCGCTGGGCGAAATGCTTTATCATGCATTTCAATGCTGCTACGACTATTCGCATTGTGCCAATCTAAATCTTCAGCCGTATAAGGCACTTGGGGTTTAATCTCGTAAAGATCGGCTCCAGCCAATTGGGCTAAATTTTCTGCCACATATTTGGTGTTTCCAGTTGCCGAGAAATAAGCCACAAGAGCTTTCTTTTCCGATTTTTCATTCGCACTCGCTTGGCTTGATTTCGAAGAGCAACTGATACTTGTCATAGCTATTAGTATGCTCATTACAGTTAAAGTCATTGTTTTTAATGTTTTCATATATGTCTTGCTAAATTTATTATTAAAGGCTACCAAACCACTTCACTATATCCGAATCTATTAATGTTTTACTCATATTTACAGTTTTACACATTGCAAATGTCTGAACTTACGCAACAAGTTTTAGTATACAAATTACGGTTTCACTTACCATTTTTACCGATTAACAAAAGTAGCAATGCAAAATTTAGCCCACTCCCACCGATTTGATTTCAAAATATGCAGAAGATTAAGCTAGCTGCATTCAATAAACAAATATCGAAAATCTATCAGAACCAAAGAAATCTCCTGCCCTTTCATTAAGTAAAAAGTTCAAAAGCTAATTGTTATTTATTCTAGATAAAGACGTTATTTAGAATCAAGCATTTTCCAATATCAACAATATCAACAAACTAACTTAAAACAACTTCTATCTTTAACATTTCAACCTGCTTAAAATATGTCTTTTTCTTATTTAGACTAACAACAAATTAAAGCCAAGACACTTATGCTCATGTCAAACTTTATAAATTTGCCCTCGATAACTCAAATATTAATTCAATAAAAATAGTAATTATGGCTTATGTAATTTCTGACGACTGCATCGCATGCGGTTCTTGTATCGATGAATGCCCAGTTGAAGCAATCTCTGAAGGTGATATCTATTCTATCAACGCTGATATTTGCACTGACTGTGGTTCTTGTGCTGATGTTTGTCCAACTGAATGTATTTCTCCAGCAGAATAATTTGCTAATAGAATCAGAAAGAGGAAGTATAAATATACTTCCTCTTTTTTTTATATAGCTACTCCATTGCAAAAAACGTAGCTAATACACGACTTACTACAATAAAATTACAAACTTAATCTGCCTCATAAAAAAAAGGGGCTCTATGTTGAATTTAGTAGGTAGGTGAATTATCGAATTTTGCTTGCTTAATTCGGCATGGCAATACAACAATGACCAAATGGGCGTTCCGTTGAAAGACTCATTGCATGCAGATTCAATTAAATGATATAAAGCTCCTGAACTTATACGCCAAGCTTCAATTAAATGACAGAAGACTGTTGCAAGCATGTTGCAAGCACTTCCTCCTCTAGGCTAGTAACAACTAAAGAGTCGAATTATTTTTACCAAGCTATTCAGCCATAGAGCCAAAAATATATCAGCTAGTTTGTATAAAACATAGCATCAAAAAAAATATAATGTAGAAATCTGCATATAATATTGTGAAGTTCTAAACAAAACGCCAAACTTGCAAACCAAGCTAAAACATCGAATCCCGCAACAAACAGAGCGCCATTTATACCGCCAATGTCTTCAACACCCAGTCGCGGGCAGCCACTTCGGTAGAAAATATTTTCAATTTCATGTAGTTCACCGTAGTTTGGGTAATAGAAATTGCCGCCGAAAGATTTGGGGAATCATTGACCACCGCGATAACTTTCCCAGTAAAGAAATCTAGATTTTCGTTATAATAATCCCTCATTAGAAATTGCTTGCTAATTGAAAATTTATAGGCTGGTTTGTGAAAGATG
Organism: Mangrovibacterium sp.; assembly: GCA_047971925.1. GTDB lineage: Bacteria > Bacteroidota > Bacteroidia > Bacteroidales > Prolixibacteraceae > JBKEDC01. The sequence goes on along the minus strand of JBKEAC010000052.1, from coordinate 21,151 downwards.
AATAAAAATCTTCGAATTCCACTATCAATAAGCCCATACTCACGCAAAGCTTGCCATGTTTCAACTCCCAACTCCTGCGTACTTTCAATATAGACATGAATTGTAAAAAGCTCTAATTCAAGATCATTTGAGAACTCAAAATTCTCTTTATTTGTAATTTCTTCAAATGTCATAATGATGTGTATTTGTTTTTTAGAAACTCTGCAAATTATGCAGTTTGAAATATTGACCTTTCAATGCTAGCAGTTCATCGTGATTTCCTTTCTCAACAATTTTTCCCTTCTCCATAACGCAAATCACATCAGCATTTTTAATTGTTGACAGTCGATGAGCAATGACTAATGATGTCCTGTCTTTCATGAGATTTTCTAATGCCTCTTGCACCAATTTTTCCGATTCTGTATCTAATGCCGAAGTCGCTTCATCAAGAATTAAAATTGGCGGATTACGCAAGATAGCACGAGCAATCGATAGTCTTTGCTTCTGCCCTCCCGATAGTTTATCGCCTCTATCGCCAATATTCGTTTGATATCCATTTTCAGCTTGCATAATAAACTCATGAGCATTAGCAATTTTAGCCGCCGCCTCAACAGCTTCCTTAGTGGCATTTTCTACTCCAAAAGCAATATTATTATATATTGTGTCATTAAATAAAATTGCATCTTGATTCACATTGCCCATTAGTCCTCTCAAGCTATGAAGTTTCATATCTCGAATATCAATTCCATCAATCAGAATATTGCCTTGCTGGATATCCCAAAATCGAGGAAGCAAATCGACCATGGTTGTTTTTCCACTTCCTGATTTACCAACCAAAGCAACCGTTTGTCCTTTTTTAATAGTCAATGTCACATCGTCGAGTACCTTCTCTGTTTGATATGAAAATGCGACCTGCTTGTAGAGAATTTCCTTTTCAAATTGAGGATTTTCTATTGCATTTTCTTTATCTGAAATAGTGTTCTCAGCATCTAATATTTTATCGATACGCTCCATTGATGCTAATCCTTTTTCTACGTTATACCATGCACTAGAGAAAGCTTTGGCAGGATTAATGATGTTGTAGAAAAAAACCATATAGACAATAAATTCTTGAGGACTGAGCGCCCCTTCGCCTCCCGATATAATTAGATTGCCACCAAACCAAAGGACAATAACAATGACAAATGTTCCTAGGAACTCACTCACTGGCGATGCCATGGAATGCCTACTCATTACACCATTTTGGATTTCTCGATAATGATTAATTTCAGCATCAAATCGAGCTTTAGCCTTTGTTTCGGCTGTAAATGCTTTAATGATTCGCAAACCTGTAATATCTTCTTCAATGACCGATAAGATTTCACCTAGCTTTTGTGTTCCCTTTCTGGATTTTCTTTTTAAACTTTTCCCAATTTTACCGATAATACCTCCTGCAATTGGAAGCATGACAAATACAAAAATCGTGAGGCTCCAACTGGTGTAGAGCATGTAGGCTAGGGACGTAATAATTAGAATTGGGTTTTTAAAAAGCATATCTAGCGAGCTCATGACCGAGCTTTCCACTTCTTGCACATCACTTGTCATGCGCGACATAATATCGCCTTTTCGCTCATCGGAGAAAAAACCTAAAGGAAGTGATATCATTTTGTCATAAAGTTTTCCACGAATATCACGCACAACATTGTTTCTAATTAAAATCATCACATAGCTTGAAAGGTACATGAAAAGGGCTTTAAAAAACACCATGACCACCATGAAAATTCCGATATACATGAGGGTTGTTGATGCACCTTGTGTTTCCTTTAAATGAGTGATATAGTAGGCTGCATTGTGCTCAATAGCTTCCATCGACATTGCCCAATCGACCTTTGTGAAGACTTCCTCATCGGTGTTGAACAAAATGCCCAAAATTGGTGCTAGGAAAACAAATGAAAAAGCTGTAAATATTGCCGACAACACGTTGAATAGGATGTTTAAACCTACCTCCGACTTATAGGAAGCAAGATATCGTTGCAATATTTTAAATAAGTCTTTCATATTTCTAATTATTAATGCTTAAATGCTGTTCTTTCTTGTTGACGAATAAACACAGAAAAGAGTCACAACGTATCATGACTCTTTATTAATTGATTTTTAATATTAAAAAACTCCTGTGTAATTTGATGGTGTAATCTTTTTCAGTTCCGCTTTTAGTTCGTTGGTAACGCTCAACGTATCAATGAACTCGTGCACCACTTGCTGATCGATTTTTTTATTCACTCGTGTTAAATCGCGCAATGCCTCATAAGGGTTTGGATATGCCTCTCTACGAAGAATTGTTTGAATTGCTTCTGCCACCACTGGCCAATTGTTTTCCAAATCACGAGCAATTGCCGATTCATTGAGTAACAGTTTTTCGAGCCCTTTCATGGTTGATGATAAGGCAATTAGTGTGTGAGCGAAAGGCATGCCGATAGTTCGCAACACAGTAGAATCAGTTAAATCTCTTTGCAAGCGAGAAACAGGAAGTTTAATTGCTAAATGCTCGAACAAAGCATTTGCTACACCAATATTTCCTTCTGAGTTTTCAAAATCAATCGGATTCACTTTGTGCGGCATTGCCGATGAGCCCACCTCGCCTGCTTTAATCTTTTGTTTGAAATATTCCATTGAAATGTATGTCCACATATCACGGTCTAAATCTAAAATGATGGTATTAATACGCTTCATGGCATCGAATATCGCTGCATGATTATCGTAGTTTGCTATTTGAGTTGTGTATTGCGCACGCTCTAAGCCCAAATATTCTTTCAGAAATTTATTACCAAAAGCACGCCAATCATAAGAAGGATACGCAATGTGGTGTGCATTAAAGTTTCCTGTTGCACCTCCAAATTTGGCATCAATGGCAATGCCTTTCAACTGCTCTACTTGCACTTTTAAGCGTTCAGAGAACACTTTAATTTCTTTTCCCAAGTTTGTGGGCGATGCGGGTTGCCCATGCGTTTTGGCTAGCATTGGAATGCCACTCCACTCATTGCTCAGCGCATCGAGTTTCTCAACTAATTCTTCTACTGCTGGGAAGTATTCGCTATCTAATGCATCTTGAATTGATTTAGGAACAGATGTATTATTGATGTCTTGAGATGTTAATCCGAAATGAATAAATTCTTTAAATGCCTGTAAATCTAATTTATCGAACTCCTCTTTTAAGAAATACTCCACCGCTTTCACATCATGATTTGTAACTTTTTCAATGTCTTTTATGCGCTGCGCATCTTCTAATGAAAAATTGCTTGCTATTTGGCGAAGTGCTGGAAAATGTTTTCTATCAAACTGACTCAATTGAGGTAATGGCAATTCGCAAAGAGCAATAAAATATTCTACTTCCACAAATGTGCGATACTTTATCAAAGCATACTCAGAAAAGTAGTTCTCTAATTTTGTCACTTTTGAACGATATCTTCCGTCGATTGGCGTAATAGCCGTTAGTGCATTTAATTCCATCTTATTCTTTTATTTTTGAAACCGCTAAGATAATCATTTCAATGAAAATCTTAATCGAATACGCTCGAAACACAGCTATTCTTACAAGAAATTAAACTACCAACAACAGAAATGCATTTCTACGCTGAATTATTCCTGCGCTTTGCATTAACAACAATACGCTTCGTCGAAATGCATTGATACTTATCATGCCATGAAAAACAATAATCTTGAGCTTTCGAATTGAAACACTCCCTAGCGTAAAAAGCATGAAATAATCTTGTTTAAAATAACTATTCCTTAAATATTAATATCTAACACTCTTGTGGAGTATCTTTTTTAGCTACTTTTGCTCCATATAAGCGAAAAATCATGAAAGCAGAAATTATAACTATTGGCGATGAAATTCTCATCGGACAAATAGTTGATACAAACTCCGCATGGATGGCACAACAGCTCAACGATTGTGGAATTGAAGTTTATCAAATTACATCAGTACACGACAATCGAGAGCATATTCTTGAAGCGTTAGCAATGGCTCAAAATAATGCCGACATTGTTCTAATCACTGGTGGATTAGGACCAACTAAAGATGATATTACAAAAAATGTTTTGTGTGATTTCTTTCATTGTGGCATGCACTATGATGCACCAACATTGCTCGCTATTGAACAGCGACTTGAAAAACGTGGCATTGCCATGATTCAGCTCAACAAAGACCAAGCATTAGTTCCCGATGCGTGTAGCGTTTTGCCCAATGCTGAAGGAACAGCTCCTGGCATGTGGTTTGAAAAAGAGGGCGTGATTTTTGTTTCGATGGCAGGCGTTCCCTATGAAATGAAACACATCATGGAAACTCAAGTACTTCCGAAACTTCGCAAAAAAAACCAAGAACAAGCAATTTGTCATCAAACGCTTGTCGTATTTGGAATTCCTGAAAGTTTGCTTGCTGAAAAAATTGCTGAATGGGAAAGTAATCTTCCACTTAATGTGAAACTTGCTTACCTTCCAAATCAATTGATAGTACGCCTCCGCTTGAGCGCTTGGGGCGAAAGTCTCGATGAACTCCATGCCATCATTGCTGCCGAAATTGCAAAAGTACGTCCGATCATTGGTGCAAATATTTTCAGCTTTACCGATGAAGAAATGGGGAAAACGATAGGGAAAATGCTTCTGGAAAACAAGCAATCTCTTGCTGTTGCTGAAAGTTGCACAGGAGGAAATTTAGCCTATGCCTTCACTGCTCATCCTGGTGCATCGTCTTATTTCAAAGGGGGAATAGTGGCATATGATAATCACATAAAAGAGTGTGTTTTAGGAGTAAACAATGAAACACTAAAAAATCATGGTGCTGTGAGTGTTGAAACAGCTCGAGAAATGGCACTCGGAGCGTTAAAGCTAATGGGTAGTGATTATGCCATTGCTACAACAGGAATTGCTGGTCCCGATGGCGGAACACCTGAAAAACCTGTAGGAACAGTGTGCATTGCTGTGGCATCAAAAATAACACAGAAAGTAGATCAATTTCTTTTCACAAAAAAACGAGCACACAATGTAGAGCGGACCATTCAAACGGCTCTATATTTGTTGCAATCTATAATCGAAAAATAATTTATTCACAATAAAAGTTTTACACATGAAAAAAGTAATAATTATCATCCTTACTGTGGTGATCATCTTGATTGGGGCTATAATGACTCTCCCCATCATTTTCAAGGATTCAATTCTTGAGAAAGTTAAAAAGATTATTAACGACAATGTTAATGCTAAAGTAGAGTTTGCAGATTTCAAACTTAGCTTCTTCCGATCATTCCCAAAAATTCAAGCCGAGTTGGTTGATTTTACAATGATTGGAATGAATGAGTTTGAAGGCGACACGATTGCAGCAATCAAATCATTATCAACCGATATTTCGCTAAGTGATTTGTTTGGCGACTCTGATCTTGCAATATCGCTCATTGAACTACAACAAGCTCAAGTTAATTTGAAAGTCAACCAAAATGGATTGGCAAACTGGGACATCGTGACTACTAGCTCCGATGATGTTGTGGAAGAGGTGGAAGATGCCACAACTTCCGACACTGGTATCAATCTAAATTCAATAATGATAACAAATCTAAATTTATCGTATCTTGATGAAACAATGCCTATGCTGCTTAAACTTGATGATATTAATCTAAATGTTTCGGGTTCGTTAAAAGGAATGATTACTTCTTTTGAAATTGATGGCCAAGTGAAAGAACTCTATGTTGATTATGATAGCGTGAATTATATTTCAAATGTAGCTCTCGCACTGAATAGCACGCTGGAAGCCGATCTTGATTTATTTAAGTTTGAATTTAAAGAATCAACATTTCACCTAAATGAGCTACCTATTAATATCACAGGTGGATTTGCAATGCCTAGCGACACGATGACTTTTGATGTTGCTATGGAAGTTCCTCAATCTAATTTCGCTACCATTTTAGCCTTAGTTCCTGCCGATTATCAACAATATTTGGAAGGTGTTACCGCAGTTGGTGAAGCTGGATTCAATGGTGCTGTAAAAGGATACATGTATAACGAGGATTATCCATCAATGGACTTCAACTTATTTATCAACGACGCTACCCTGCAATATGCAGATATGCCTGAGAAAGTGGAAAAAATCAATCTGGCTGTTAATATTAATCAACCTCAAGGAATTTTAGACAGCCTAACTGTTGCTGTATCTAAAGCTCATGCCGAAATTCGCAACAACCCTATTGACGCAAAATTATTCCTACAAACGCCAATGAGCGACATGGCATTTGATGCTCAAATGAGTGCCAATGTGAATTTTGCAACTTTAAAAGATGCTATTCCAATGGATAGTGTAAATTTAGAAGGTAGTTTAAATGGAAATGTGGCCCTTAAAGGAACAATGTCTGCCGTAGAACAAGAAGCCTATGATAAAATTATTGCCAATGGTTCTGTAACATTTCAAAACTTCATCTTTAAATCTCCTGCTTTCACAAAGGCAATTGAACTCACAAGCGGGTCAATAAAAATAAGCAATCAAGCCATCGACATGAGTTCTTTCGCCGCAAAAGTAGGTAACAGTGATTTCACTTTTAACGGCGCTCTTTCAAACTACTTACCTTACTTCTTTAAAAATCAAACATTAAAAGGTAAATTCTCACTCCAATCTTCATTGATTGATGCTGATGAACTCATGACTTTGATGCCAGAAACAGAAGAAACTACAGCAACTGTTGAAACACCTGAAGACAGTATCTTAATTTTCCAAGTGCCCGATAAACTCGATTTGACTTTTAATTCTAAAATTAATAAAGTCATTTTCGATGGTATGAATATCACTAATATCAACGGATTGATTACAGTGCTTAATCAAAAATTACTACTCAACAATTTAAGCATGGATCTTCTTGGCGGCGGATTAAATCTTGATGGTAGTTATGCTGCTTACAGCTTGGATGAAGCTGAGTTTGATTTCAAAATCAACTTAAATAAATTCTCCATCCCTGTGGCATATGAAACATTCTCTGCTTTCCAAAAATACATGCCTATTGCTAAGAGCACCTCTGGAAACATCTCTGCTAATCTTAATCTTCAAGGAAAACTCGACCCTACCCTTTCCATGATAACCAAAACATTAAACGGATCAGGAAAATTATCAACACAAGACATTCAACTAGCTAAAACAGCTACCATTGAAAAACTAAATCAAGTATTAAAAACAGAAAAACTCAACAACCTAATACTCGATGATTTCACTGCCGATTTCAAAGTAACTAATGGCAACTTCCTTGTTGAACCTTTCAACACTAAAATTGCAGGTCAAGATGTAACGGTCGATGGAGAAATACTTGCCGACCTAAGCATGAATTTAGGTCTTGACTTCACAATCAAAAAAGCAGATTTAAACAGTTCTATTGGCGATGTGCTTAATGTAATTCCTGGAGCTAACAAGCTAGAGGCATATCCTATCGGCATTAACATTGTTGGCGACATTCAAAATCCGAGTGTAACTCCCGACCTTAACAAAGCTAAAGACTTAATAGCTGAAGAACTAAAAAAGTCGGCAAAAGAAAATGCAGGAAAAGTAGTTGATGAAGTTGGAAATGCACTGAAAAATCTTTTCGGAAAGTAGTTCTAATCTCGATATAAACTTATTAACAACAAAACCCTCTGTTTTATGCATAATTCAGAGGGTTTTGTTTATTTTTGCCCTCCTCGAAATAGATTCCGATGAAAATAAATTCTTCAAAACAAATCGAGATTAAACGATAAAAACTCATAAGTAGATGATAAACAAACAAGCGATCGGAGTATTTGATTCTGGATATGGCGGACTAACCGTGTTGCGCGAATTAGTTGCCCAATTGCCTACTCACGACTTTATTTACCTAGGCGACAACGCCAGAGCACCCTATGGCACTCGGTCGTTTGAGGTAATTTATGAATACACACTTCAAGCTGTTAACGAACTTTTCAATCGTGGATGTGAACTTGTCATTCTTGCCTGCAACACCGCATCGGCTAAAGCTCTTCGAACAATTCAACAAAACGATTTACCAAGAATTGCTCCACACAAAAGAGTTCTCGGTGTTATCCGACCTAGCATTGAATTTGTTTCGGAACAATCAAAAACTGGACATGTGGGAGTTCTTGCAACCTCGGGAACTGTAGTTTCAGAATCTTATCCAATTGAATTTAAGAAATGGAGTAATGGTCGAATTTCAAACTGCGCACAGCATGCTTGCCCCATGTGGGTGCCAATCATTGAAAATAATGAAATAAACACTCTCGGTGCTCAGTATTTCATTGCTCGCGATCTCAATGTTCTATTAGAAAAAGATCCTTTAATTGATCAATTAATACTCGGTTGCACTCATTACCCTCTACTAATTGAGCAAATCAAAAAAGAGCTAGGCAATCGCTCTATTAACGTGGTTGAACAAGGAAAAGTGGTTGCTCTCAGTTTGGTGAATTACCTTCAACGTCACCCCGATATGGATGCGCGAATTTCAAGAAACTCAACCATTGAATATCTAACAACAGAACAAGCTAGCCTATTTGAAAGCAGAGCTCAAAACTTCCTGGGAAAGACAATTATTGCACAAACTATTCACCTATCTTGAACTTTACATTACCGCTTATTATAAAAATGGCTGAATCCATCTAATGAAGATTCAGCCATTTTCTTTTCAATTCTATCGATTCTAAATGTAGAACTATTTAATCATTTCTATTGAGCGACGAACAAAACGATCTAAATCAGCTCCCTTAAGTAAGCCATTTGCTAGAAGAGCCAAATCAACCAATTGTTTAGCCAACTTGCTTTCTTTTCCAAATGTTTCTAACTTTTCTTTTCTAGCTGATTTAATTTCTGTAATCTTTTTTTCAACACCTTCTAATTTCTCCTTATCAGCCAATGCCACTTCTTCGTCTTTCATTCCTTCTTTTGCTTTCTCTAAGGTAATTTTCTCCACATTTAAAGAAGCTAGCGCAGCATCTAGTGCTTCTAAATCGGCGCCCAACGCATCATTCTTATCTTTAACCAATGTTTGCACTAAATCGTGGTCAATGTTCACAGTTAAACTCAAACTTTCGGGCATATCACCATAAAAGCTCATCTGTCCACCACCAAGTGCACTCATATCTTTCATTCTCCGCATGAACTCATTACGAGTAATCACCACAGGCTGAGCACTTGTTCCTAGAGCTTTAAAATCGATCATGTAGTTCACTTTAGCACCAACAGGACAAACCGCTTGAAGAATCGGACGCATATGCTCTTTCAAATCCTCACTCACATCTGCACTTTCATTGTCTTTAGGAATTAAGTTACTCACCACATCTGAATCTATTCGAACAAAACGCTTATCACTGAATTTTTGCTCAAATCGATTAATCAAATGCGATGAAAGAGCGTCGTCCATCACAACTACATCATATCCTTTATCTTGTGCATCTTTAATAAATGAATATTGCTCTTCCACATTGCTCGCATAAAGATAAACCATCTTATTATCTTTATCAGTCTGCTCTGCTTTAATTAAGTTTTCATATTCTTCCCAAGTGAAATATTTCCCATCGGTATTTTTAAATAAGAAAAATGACATGGCTTTTTCTTCCATTTTTTCATCAGAAAGCATACCGTATTCAATGAAAATTTTAAGGTCATCCCACTTTTTTTCGAAATCAGCACGTTGATCTTTGAATAATTGTTGCAATCTATCGCCCACTTTTTTAGTAATATGCGAACTGATTTTTCTCACATTCGAATCGCCTTGCAAATAAGATCTGGAAACATTTAAAGGGATATCTGGAGAATCGATTACTCCATGAAGCAAAGTTAGAAAGTCAGGAACAATTCCCTCTACCTGATCAGTAACAAACACCTGATTACAATAAAGCTGAATCTTATTTTTCTGAACTTCCATTGAGTTTTTCAACTTAGGAAAATACAATATCCCTGTCAAATTGAACGGATAATCAACATTTAAGTGGATATTAAACAATGGTTCTTCATTAAATGCCATTGGATATAGCTGATGATAGAAAGACTCATAATCTTCATCATTCAAATCGGCTGGTTTCTTTGTCCATGCTGGATTACAGTCGTTAATTTGATTATCCTCATCCGATTCTTGATCCTTTCCATCTTTCCATGTTGTTTGCTTTCCAAAAACAATCGGTATTGGCAAAAACTTACAATATTTTGTTAAAATGGCATTCATCTTTGCCTTATCAAGAAACTCCTCCGACTCCTCATTCACATGCATAATAATGTCGGTTCCAACTTGTTCTTTTTCAACATTCTCTAGCGTGTATTCTGGTGAGCCATCGCATGACCAACGAACAGCCTGCGCCCCTTCTTTATATGATTTTGTAATTACTTCCACCTGATGTGAAACCATGAATGAAGAGTAAAATCCTAAGCCAAAGTGACCAATAATCGCATTTGTACTATCTTTGTATTGATCTAAAAACTCCGATGCTCCCGAAAAAGCAATTTGATTAATGTATTTCTCAACCTCTTGAGCTGTCATTCCAATACCTTGATCAGACACGGTGATCGTTTTAGCTTCTTTATCAAATGACACGATAACTTTAGCTCCATCAACATTAACGTTAGCCTCACCACGAGAAACAAGTGTTTTCAGCTTCTGAGTTGCATCAACAGCATTCGACACAATTTCTCTCAAGAAAATGTCGTGCTCTGAATATAAAAATTTTTTAATAATTGGAAAAAGGTTTTCACTCGAAACCCCTATCTTACCTGTTGCCATAATATTTTGTTTTTTTTATCTATTTCTTTCAAGAGCTAAGCATCCAAATTCCGTACCATTTCTTTCAAGGTATAGAAATCATGTCAATCTGACAATCATAAAAAGACATTTTGACATTACACCAAATTGCTACTTGAATAAAAAAGGTGTTCCGTTTGGAACACCTTACTTAATAATTTCTCAGAATTTAATATTCATCTTCATTGAAGAAGAAATCATCTTTACTTGGATAATCAGGCCAAATATCTTCAATGCTTTCATAAATATCGCCTTCATCTTCAATCTCCTGAAGGTTTTCAATAACTTCCATCGGAGCTCCTGAACGAATTGCATAATCAATTAGTTCATCTTTTGTTGCTGGCCATGGCGCATCTTCCATTTTCGATGCTAGTTCTAGTGTCCAATACATAATATCTTCTTTTTATTTTGTTATTATTATTTTTTTGCGAAAGTATAAAAAACAAATTATAAAACAAGCAAAATGATTATTTATTTGGAATCCAAAAAACCTCTGATTGATTACTTTCCTGATTAAGCTTCCTTGAGAACGCAAATAAATAGTCAGATAAACGGTTTACATATATCAACAAATTATTCTCCACCGAAATTAGTTCTGACATTTCCACGATCCTACGCTCTGCTCTTCTGCAAATCGTTCTTGCCATATGTGCTTGTGCAGCTGCCAAAGAACCTCCAGGTAGAATAAAATGGTTCAAAGGCGGTAATAAAATTGAAATCGCATCAATTTCTGACTCTAATTGTTTCACATCATCATCACTGCAAGGTAGTTCTCGCTTCAGTTCATGTGCCGATTCATCGCTTGCTAAATGAGAACCTATGACAAACAGTAAATTTTGAATATTATTTAAAACTTGTAAATCATGATTTTCCGACACACTAGCTGCCAACACTCCGATTGCTGAATTTAGTTCATCAATTGTGCCGTAAGCTTCCAAGCGCATGTCAAATTTTTTAACTCTAGCCCCGCCAATCAATCCGGTAGTGCCATCATCTCCTGTTTTCGTATAAAGTTTAGCCATATAATTATTAATTTGTGATTATTTACACTATTCTTACTTTAATGTTTAATCTCCAAGCATAAGTGTAGCTGTGTGACAAGCAACTAACGCGGCTGTTTCTGTTCTAAGTCTCGACTCTCCTAAAGAAACTGCTTTAAATCCTTCGCCTAATGCTAATTTAAGTTCTTCCTCCGAAAAATCACCCTCAGGACCAATAAGAATCAGATTCCGTTGCTGGTGCAATACATTTTTAAGTAATTCTTTTTGACCTTCGTAACAATGTGCCACAAATTTCCCGCCTTCAAAGTCCTCCCTAAGAAAGGTTTTAAAAGGTGTTAATTCGTTGAGCTTCGGCAAGAAGGCTTTATATGATTGTTTCATTGCTGAAATTATTATTTTTTCCAATCTGTCATTATTCAGCATCTTTCGCTCCGAATGGTCGCATAAAATTGGTGTTATTTCATCTATTCCAATCTCTGTGGCTTTCTCTAAAAACCACTCCAATTTATCCATGTTCTTTGTTGGAGCTACTGCAATATGCAAATAATTTTTGCGCAATGAAAAATTATCAATTTTGCTAATCACCTCCATAGTGCATCGCTTAAACTGAGCATCGGAAATAATAGCCTCATAGAAACCGCCCTTTCCATCAATCAGCTGAAGGCGATCGCCCGCTTTCATCCTCAAAACTTTTACTGCATGCTTTGATTCTTCTTCTGAAAGCGTATATGTTAATCCTGAAATATCCGGCGTGTAGAATAAATGCATTTCTATATTTTAAATTATGGCACTAAATGTAAGAATAATTTTCCAGTTCTTGCCTCAATTTCGCTCCATTTTTCAACAGAAAATTGAATAATTGCTGTTGCACATGTCGGTGTATCTCTATTGAAATCTGCACAAATGTTATAAATCAGATAATGCATCGTCGGATTATGTCCAAAAATAAAAACACAATCTTTATCATCGCCCGTTTCTGCAACTTTATCTAAAAGTTCTTGTGTTGTTGCCGAATGATAAAACGAATCCCAATGTTCTATGGGGGAGTGGAAACTCAAATTATTTGCATAAATTGCTGCTGTTTCCTTTGCCCGAACTGCGGAACTTGATATTATCCGCTGTGGATTGAATCCAATCTCTCGAAGTTTTACACTCAAGCGTTCTGCATCATCTTTCCCTTGTTGCAGGAGTTTCCTATTAAAATCATCATCAAATCCGCCCGACTCTGCCTTTGCATGACGAATCATCACAAGTGTTTTCATCTGTCTATAATTTATTTTATGATCTCAAAACCTCTCGCCTTAGTAATTATTCTATCAAGAGAAACATTACACTCACCACTAACTTCTACTCTCTTGAAAAATAAAAAGCCTGAATAACATGTTGCTTGAAGGCATATTATTCAGGTTCTTAAATATTCCTATTAAAGTACAATTCTAATAAGCTGAGTTTTGAACAAGATTTCACTACTCGATTTACACCAAAAAAGTTCATTTATGAAACTTTACAAGGAAAATCTTATCCAACAATCGAGTTATTAACTAGAATTGTTCTTGCTTATTATTTCACTGCCACTGTTTCTATCTCAACTAAAACCCCTAGAGGTAACTCCTTCACAGCAAAAGCTGCTCTCGTTGGAGGATTCACCGCATAACGCGAACCATAAACTTCATTCATAGCCGCAAAATTTGCCATGTCACTAAGTAAACAAGTAGATTTTACAACATCAGAAAAAGTATATCCTGCTTCCGAAAGAATAGCTTCAATATTTTTCATCACTTGTTCTGCTTGTTCTTTAATACCACCATCTACAACTTTTCCGGTTGCAGGATTAACAGGTATCTGTCCTGAAATATACAAAGTTCCATTAACTTCAATTGCTTGACAATAAGGACCGATTGCTGCTGGAGCATTGGTGGTTGAAATTACTCTTTTCATCTATTTTAATTTATAATAAGCTTAGATAAGCTTATTGGTTTTTTTCTACTTCGTCTGACATGGAACGATGGAAATGCATAGTCCAAAAGAACATCTCTTGAAACAAACAGCGACTTCATCGTTCGCATAGATATTTCTAATTAAAAGTCAACTTCCAACTGCAAATATACAAAAGTTTACTTATCGTGACTAAAAAAACACACAGCTATTAACCTGAGTTCCGAAATTTCAAAGATAAAATAAAAACTTAAAAATTACGAAAACAATCGTTCATCTCTAACGACGACTATTCAACAAAGTCTGTCCATATTTCTCATAGAACACAATCTCTTTCAAATCCTTCCTATCCTTTTTATTTATCGTAGCTGATGCTGGATATCCCACTGGAATTAATGCAATAGCCTGCACATTGTCGGGCAATTGCAAAAGCTCTTTCACCAACTCTTCATCAAATGCACAAATCCAACAAGTTCCAACACCAAGCTCTGCCGCTTGAATTGTCATGTGGTCAATGGCAATTGCAACATCTAAATCTAATGATGATTTCCCCTCATCACTATTCTTTCTCCATGCTTCATCATATTCCCCACAAGCCACAATAACCTGAGGAGCACTTGAAAACCAGGCTTTCGGATAAGCTGCATACACTTTCTCAAGATTATCCTTATCTGAAATGACAATAAATTTCCAAGGTTGCCGATTGCATGCAGACGGTGCCAATCTGGCTGCCTCAAGAATCAGATTCATCTCTTCGTTTTTTATACGTTTCGACTTATACATTCTTTCAGAATATCGATTCTGGATTGCTGATAATACCTTCATTGCTTTTCTAATTATGAGACAATATTACAAAAAAACGTCGCAAGAAAATTCTGCGACGCTCATTATTTTTCAATATTTTATTAACAATACTAAACAAGACCACTAAATCCCATAAAAGCCATAGCTAGAATACCCGCAGTAATCAATGCGATAGGCGTTCCTTTTAAACCCTTTGGAAGATCCATCATCTCTAAATGCTCTCGCACTCCCGCAAATAAAATTAAGGCTAATCCAAAACCTAAAGCATTTGCAATGGCAAAAGTCACCCCCGTCATTAATGTCATGTTTGGATCAGATGCCACCAAGATGGCAACCCCCAACACAGCACAGTTGGTTGTAATTAAAGGTAAGAATACACCCAAAGCTTGATAAAGAGATGGACTCACTTTCTTTAAGATAATTTCCACCATTTGCACTAAGGCAGCAATAACTAAAATAAACGATATGGTTTGCAAATAACCAATATTCAATGGTTCGAGCACCTGCTTTTGAATTAAATAGGTAACCATTGTTGCTAAGGTCATAACAAAAGCTACAGCTCCTGTCATACCAATAGCCGTTTCGATTTTCTTAGAAACTCCAAGAAATGGACAGATACCCAAGAATTGCGATAAAACAATATTTTGGACAAAAACCGCCGAAATAATAATCAATACATATTCCATTTTCTATATCCTCCTTATTTTTTAATTCGATTGATAACAGCTATCAAATAGCCTAAAGCGATAAAAGCTCCTGGTGCCAACACGAAAATCAACATGCCATATTGGTCTGGATAAATCAAATTACTGAAGAGCGTACCTGCACCTAAAAACTCACGTATTGAACCCAACAAGGTAAGCGCAAACGTAAATCCTAGCCCCATGCTCAAACCATCAATACCCGAAGATAAAACACCATTTTTTGAAGCAAATGCCTCTGCACGACCTAGCACGATACAGTTCACCACAATCAGTGGAATAAACAAACCTAAGCTGGAATACAACGACGGCAAATAAGCCTGCATGCATAACTCCACAACCGTAACAAACGATGCAATAATAACAATGAAACTTGGAATACGAACCTTATCGGGAATAATATTCTTCACCATAGAAACCACCATATTAGCACAAACAAGAACAAATGCTGTTGCTAATCCCATTCCTAATCCATTTATTGCTGATGAAGTAACCCCCAAAGTTGGACACATTCCCAAAAGCAACACTAACACAGGGTTTTCCTTTAAAAAACCTTTCTTTAAATTATCTAGCTGATTCATTATTGTTGTCCTCCTTCTGTCTCAATTTCTAAAGTTTCTCCAACTGTTTCTGATGCCTCTACAGCCTCTGGTGCTTCCATCGAAACAGAATTATTCTTCATGTAAGTATTATATCCACGAGAAATCGCATCTAAAAATGCTCTAGAAGATATGGTTGATGCCGTAATTGCATCTACATCTCCACCATCTTTGCTTACAGTTAAATTCACAGTAGCCGGATTCACTCCAATCAAGTTTTTAATCGTCTTTGATTCTACAACATTCGAACTTCCATCATCTTCTTTGACAAGTCCAAGTGATATTCCTAACTTAGTTAGTAAACTCACCTTTTTTACCGATGGACGAAACCATTCTTGCATTTTCGAGCCCAAACCTGGAGTTTCAGCATGCTTCAAAACCTGATATCCGGTGATGATGCCCGCAGGATCAAATCCAACAATAATATCGATGTTTCCGCTGAATCCTTTTATCGTATATGTTTTTACGGCTGTACCCACTAAAACACCATTCGCATCAGTTGCACGGAAGAATGTCAATGGAGCTGTACCATCTTCAGGCATTACCTCGATCGCTTCACTCAATGTTTCATAAGAAGGTAGAATCTTCTCGATAGCCTCATTTTGAGCCTTTAATGATGATATTTGAATTGGCTCACTCGTAAGTTTATGCACATAACCCAACACCGCTCCCGATATTAATGTAATAGCAAGAAGCGTTATTAACATGTTGGGGAAATTTGATTTTATTGCCATGATTATTTTCCTCCGAATCTTTTTGGTTTCACATAAGTATTAATGAGCGGTGTAAACGCATTCATAATTAGTATCGCAAATGATATACCTTCTGGATATGCACCATAATTACGAACTAAAACAGTTATCACTGCAATACCAACTGCAAAAATTACCTGCCCTTTCACCGCCATTGGCGATGTTACCATGTCGGTTGCCATGAAAATAGCACCCAACATCACACCTCCTGTCAACAAATGTACAGCTCCAAAACTTAATGCATCAGCAAAAACACCTGAGCCTGTAGCAACAAATAGAATTGTTTGAAATACAAACACAGTAGCTAACAAAACCACAGGAATGTGCCATGTAATTACTTTCTTATAAAGCATCCACACAAAACCCAAAAGCAACAAAATCGCCGAAACTTCTCCCATTGATCCTGAAATATTACCAATGAACCCTTGTGATAATATATTTTCTCCTAAAGAACTCATTGATGCCGACATGCCATTAGCCTTCATAATTGCTAGCGGAGTTGCCGAAGTTGTCGCGTCAACTGCTGGCCATGTAGTCATGTGAACTGGAAAAGATATTAGCAAGAAAACTCGACCAACCAAAGCTGGATTGAACGGATTATTACCCAAACCGCCAAATGACATTTTAGCAACACCAATAGCAACTAAGCCACCAATCACAACCATCCAAGCTGGAATGCCCGATGGCAAGTTAAATGCCAATAATAAACCTGTGAGTGCTGCCGAAAGATCTTTAATTTCCGGCTCTTTCTTCATCACAAATCGTTGAATCAAATATTCAAAACCAACACAAGAAATCACAGATATAAGTGTAACTCGAATAGCATCCCATCCGAACAAATAAACCGACCAGATTAATGCTGGCAACAAGGCTATAATCACATTACACATAATTTTATTCACCGAATCACTCGTACGCTCGTGCGGTGATGGGGATATCGTAAGTAGTTTACTCATCTTACTTCTATTGAAAATTTTTACTTCTTAATTTTTTCTACTTCTAATTATCTGACCAACCTTCGCTTTTCCTAAACGAATATAATCAAGTACAGCACGATTGGCAGGACAAATATAACTACACGAACCACACTCAATGCAATCCATAATATGAGCTTTCTCTGCTTCTTCCCACATGCCTTTTCTCGATGTTGCTGAAAGATAAAATGACTCTAAACCCATCGGACAAACCGATGCACAACGGTTGCAACGCACACAGTTCTTTTCTTCCTTACGACAAGATTCCGTTTTTGGCAACATTAAGATACCCGATGTTCCTTTAGCTACTGGAATATCAGTTGATGCAACAGCCTTACCCATCATCGGACCACCGCTAATAACCTTACCTGTATCTTCTGGCAAACCACCAGCAGCTTCAATGAGCTCCTGAACATTTGTTCCCACTCGCACCAAAAAGTTTGAAGGCTTTGCCACCGACTTACCCGTTACGGTTACTACACGCTCAAACAAAGGTTTGTTCTTTTGCACTGCTTCATAAACGGCAAAAGCTGTTCCCACATTGCTCACAACAGCGCCCACTTCAATCGGCAATGCACCCGAAGGCACTTCACGACCAGTTACTGCATTGATAAGTTGCTTTTCACCCCCTTGAGGATATTGCACTTTCAAAGGTACAATCTCAATCGAACTATCATTTGCTGTTAGCTTTTGCAAATGCGCAATTGCATCTTTCTTATTGTTTTCGATACCAATATAAGCTTTGCTCACACTAATTGCTTTCATCATAATGCGAATGCCCACCAAAACCTCTTCTGCCTTTTCTAACATCAAACGATGGTCGGCTGTCAAATATGGTTCACACTCCACACCATTCACCACAAGCATTTCAGCAGTTTTTCCAGGAGGTGGCATCAATTTTACATGCGTTGGAAAAGTTGCTCCTCCAAGCCCTACAATCCCTGCCGCTGTTATTTTTTCAACAATAGCCTTAGCGTCAAGCTTAATAGTCGTTTCTAACTTATCAGTTCGATCAATCGACTCGTCCCATTCATCGCCTTCAACAGTAATGAAAACTCCCTGCTTATTATAGCCCGATGCATCGAGTGAAAAATCAACTTTTGAAACCGTTCCTGAAACCGATGAATGAATGTTTGCTGAAACAAATCCACCCGATTTAGCAATCAACTGCCCCACCTTCACCACATCACCTTTTTGAACCAAAGCTTGAGCTGGTGCCCCTATGTGTTGTGCCACCGGAATAAATACACTTTTTGGCAAAGCCAGTTTCTCGATAGCTTTATCAGCTGAAAGTTTATTTTCAGCAGGATGAACCCCTCCTAATATGAATGTTTTTAATGCCATGGTTCCCCTATTTATTTTCGTTGTTTTCTTCTTTTGTTTCCTCACTCACAACAGCATCTGCAACAGCATGTTCTTTAGCAGGCACTGCTGACTTTTTTATTGCTGCTGGAGCCTCTGGTGGTAAGTCTGTTTTAGGCTTGCGTGCTGGGAAATTAAATTCTAAAATCGCATTTGTTGGACAAACCTCCACGCATTTTCTACACAATTTGCATTTCTCAGAATCAATAAATGCCAAATTATTTGTAACTGTAATAGCTTCAAAATTACATTCTTTTACACATTTCGAACACCCAATACATGCTGCTGAACAAGCCTTTTTCGCAACACCACCTTTATCTTCATTGCGACAAGCCACATATATCTTACGATCTTTTGGACTCTTCTTGCGTAGCTCAATGAGTAACTTAGGACAAGCCTTTACACAAGCCCCACAAGCCGTACATTTTGCGTCATCAATTTCAGGCAAGCCCGTTTCTGAGTTCACATGCAAAGCATCGAAATCACACGAAACCTCACAATCGCCTAAACCTAAGCAACCAAACGAACAGCCCGTGTCGCCTCCATATAATGAGCTTGCCATTGCACACGATTGCGCTCCGTCGTAGATGTTAGTACGTGGGCGTACACTGCAAGAGCCATTGCAACGCAAAACCGCCACTTTAGGCATCTGCGCCACAGCTTCTCTCCCTAGTAAACCAGCCACAGCCTGCATTGTATCATTACCACCAACAGGGCAATTCAGACCATCGAAACTTTCCGATTTAACACATGCTTCCGCAAACGCTCTACATCCGGCGAAACCACAACCACCACAGTTTGCCGATGGCAGGGCACTTTCCACCTCATCGATGCGAGGGTCTTCATACACATAAAACTTTTGTGCCACAAAATATAAAATCACTGCGGCCAACGAACCGATTGCAACAAGTGTTACTACGGTATAAATGAGAGTCATATCCATTTTTATATCGACTTAATTTCAAATTCTAATTTTCTACTTATTTTATTCCTAAACGCATAAAGCACTAAATAATAGGGTATCAACGAAAACAATGACACTCCTGCCGAGAATCCTTCACTTTTACCCAAATTAGTCATAATGATAAGCAGTGTCATTAATATTGCAAAGGGCAACACATAAGCATAAAACAACGCATAAAATCCTTGCGATGTTTTACCCACAACTAACACTCGCTCTCCCACTCGATAATCACCTGAATATCTAACTATTTCTAGCTCCTTCTCTTGCGTATCTGATGCCATACATGCTCCTTTTGCATGACACGACGCGCATGACGATTGACTAACTATGCCAACCGTGATTTTCCTCTCTTCAATGCGTTTGATAATTCCTTCGTGTGTAATTTCTCCTGAAATCATATCATCATATTTTGTGCAAACGATTGCAAAACTATATCCTTTTCAGCAATTAGGCTAATTCATTAACCTATTTTTAACTGTATTTTTTTAATTTGTACTCATTTCAAATAACACCTCTTTTGAAATATTCATTTTCGGGGCTTCCCTTTTTAATTTTTCAATCTTCAAATTTCGACCTAGAAGAATAATAACAACCGAAAATATAGAGATACAATCTATCTTAGTTTGAGATCGAACTTTGCTTGGTCTGAACAAAAGTAATGTAAGCAATGTACTAGCGTTTTCGAGTAGTTGAGAAGCCATGAGAGTTGTACTGTGACATTCTTGGACATAATATTCAAAATATGAAAGAATCATTCTTGAAACGACACTTTCTAAAGGAGACTTCTAAAAATTAATTTTTAATTATTTACCTAATTACCTATTTTTTTAGGCAACGAATAGTGGCTAACCCGTTGTCGGAATTAATTATTTGCAATTTTAACGAAGAATCTGTTATGCGTTTTCGTGTTTCATTGGTATTTAGGGAACTTCTTAAAACTAATTATTGAATTGAGGAGGCTATTAGAGATACATTGCAATGCGTCACCATCAGGGAGTTTGTGTAATATCTTCTGAATCCATCACTTAATCATCGTCAACTGACACGCTTAATGACTATATACGTTAGAATACTACGACTTAAAATAAAACTTATTGGTCCATTTTTATTTTGAAATGGTGTTTTAAGCAAACTTATTGGTCCATTTTAATTTTGAAATGGTGTTTTAAGCAAACTTATTAGTCCATATTTTTTTTTGAAATGGTGTTTTAAGCAAACTTATTAGTCCATTTTTATTTTGAAATGATGTTTTAAGCAAACTTAATTGTCGACGAACTTTTTGAAATGGTGCTTTAAGCCAACTTAATTAGCGACATTTTC
>JBKEAC010000051.1:0-4106 GCA_047971925.1 Mangrovibacterium sp. | reverse complement strand
TCGGTGTTGGAAACTTCAGGGATGGTTTTGGTGATTTTTGTTTGTTTTCCAGCTTCGCTAGGAGAGTTAAAAAAGAGTGTACACATGTTGTCGTATACACTTAATGCATATACCCCAGCGCCATAATAGTTACCCATGTCTTCCCAAATCCAAGTGTTAGGAATGTATTGTGTGTCATAGGCCGATAAATCAATAATAAGTTGATTAATTGATTTTAGATTTGTTTTTTGAGCAATGCTGTTAGCCCAATTATTAAAAAGTTTATTTGAGTTTTCGGGAGTGAAAAAGTATTTAGATGCAATTGTGGGGTCGCCTCCTGCTGAAACGATAATATCAGACAGGGTATTTTCATTTTCTATTTTTTTATTTAGTGAAAAGGTGGTGATGAATTGATATTCGGGACCTAAAATATCGAGGGCGGCTGAAGTTGTTACTAGTTTGAGCACAGATGCTGGAGCAAGGTTGTTTTGCGAACTACTTTCGGCAATAATTTTACCACTTTGTGCGTCGATGGCACAAAATCCGATTAAACTACCAGAAAGAGAAGGGGCAGTTTCAAGTTTCTGAATTGCTATCTCAATTTGGTTTTGAGTAAAAGATTTTTCAGGAGAAACAATAAAATAACATGTTAAAATGAAAAGTAAGTGTTTTATCATGGCAAAATTAAAATGAAAGGCTATCGTGTTTTTTAATACTTTTATTTATATGAGTTATGAAATGTCGATTATCAAGCAATTTCGTTAAGAGTTAAAGGCTATTGTAACAAAATGAGAAGATTAAAATATTTTCACAAAGAAAACTAAAAATAATGGAGAAGAGTGTGCGGAATTATATAAGAAGTAAATAAAAGGGAGTTTTAGGTAAAAAAAATGGTTTCAAATTAACTTTTTGTATATTCGTAACAAAGGAGTGGTTGTATATTAAGTCAGATTATTATCTTTGTTGCGCAAATTGAATGGACACAATGTCTATTTGATAATACAGAGAAACTTAATAAAAAAATAAGTCATGTTAATTAACAGCGTAAAAGGTAGAGAGATTTTAGACTCTCGCGGAAATCCAACTGTGGAAGTTGAAGTAACATTAGAATGTGGTGCAGTAGGTATCGCAGGAGTTCCTTCTGGAGCATCGACAGGTGAGCATGAAGCACTTGAGCTTCGCGATGGAGATAAAAGCCGCTACTTAGGTAAAGGTGTTCTTAAAGCAGTAAAAAATGTAAACGAAGTTATTGCTAAAGAAATCATCGGTATGGATGCTTCTGATCAAGTGGGCATTGATAGTGCAATGATTGCTCTTGATGGAACAAAAACAAAATCAAAATTAGGTGCAAATGCTATTCTTGGTGTTTCTTTGGCAGTAGCTAAAGCTGCAGCCAATGCGCTTGGCATGCCATTGTATCGCTACATTGGTGGAACTAACGCAAAAACATTGCCAGTTCCAATGATGAACATCATCAATGGTGGTTCTCACTCTGATGCACCGATTGCTTTCCAAGAATTCATGATTCGTCCAATTGGAGCTACTTCATTTCGTGAAGGTCTTCGCATGGGTGCTGAAGTATTTCACGCATTGAAAGCGGTGTTGAAAAAACGTAATCTTTCTACTGCAGTAGGCGATGAGGGTGGTTTTGCTCCAGTTCTTGATGGAACAGAAGATGCTCTTAATGTAATTATGGAAGCTATCAAAAATGCAGGATACAAACCGGGTCGTGCAGAAGATGGTGGTGATATTTCTATCGCTATGGACTGTGCTTCTTCAGAGTTTTTTGTTGATGGTGTTTATGACTACACTAAATTTGAAGGCGCAAGCGCTGCAAAACGCACATCAGCAGAACAAGTTGAATTCTTGGCTTCTTTAGTTGCTAAATATCCAATCGATTCAATTGAAGATGGTATGGATGAGAACGACTGGAATGGTTGGGTAGCTTTGAATGCTAAATTGGGTGATAGCTGTCAGTTAGTAGGTGATGATTTGTTTGTGACAAATGTTGATTACTTGCAAAAAGGTATTGAGCTTGGAGCTGCTAACTCAATTCTTATCAAAGTAAACCAAATCGGTTCATTAACTGAAACATTGAATGCTATTGAAATGGCTCACCGTGCTGGTTTTACTTCGGTAACTTCTCACCGTTCGGGTGAAACTGAAGATGCAACTATTGCCGATATCGCAGTAGCTACTAACTCAGGTCAAATCAAAACAGGTTCTTTGAGCCGTTCTGACCGTATGGCTAAATACAACCAATTGCTTCGCATTGAAGAAGAATTAGGTGCTAAAGCAATTTATGGCTATAAAAAAGTAGTTAAAAAATAATTGAGCTGTAGGAATTGAATGCTTAATGCATGAGGTTTATACATGAAATGAATGAAGCTATCTCTTTGGAGGTAGCTTTTTTTTGTGCAAAACTCAATTATAAATTATTAATACATATTGTAGATAATAATTTTTCAATTTTAATTGATACATATCAATAAAATCTTGTAAGTTTGTCGTTGAAATTCTATTTGCGATAAAAAGTTGTCTTTTTAACAACATTATTAGTCGAATGGTGTTTATTACGAAAGTGAATCAAATTAGAAATTTATGAGATATATTAATTTATTTGTGTTGATTTTTTTCTTCTTGTTTGTTGGTTGCGTGAATGATTCTACAGAATCTAGCAACAGTGGAAAACAAGGTTCTGATGTCTTGGTAGAGCCAGATCAAGATGATTTAGATTTCTCGAATACTGGAAATAATATATTTCCAGAGTCGCAGAGTTCGATAGTCTCAAAGGCTGCAAATAGTGACATTCAAACAGTGAATGGTAATGCAACAACTTTATCATTGAAGAAATTTTTCACCCTGAATCCGCTTGAAATTGGAAATAAAACAACGCAAGCAACTGATGTGGTTTATAATGATGGCTATATCTTTATTTCATATGCCACAGTGGGATCTAGCTATGGTGGTGGTGTGCAGATAATAAAAATTGATTCGTCGGTTGATTATGCAAGTTTAACATCGGAAGAAGTTCAGAATAGTGTGACAATAACCGATCAATGGGTTAGTTCTAATGTAGACATTACGATGCTTGAGGTGCATGGTTCAAAGGTTTATGCTGTTGGAGCAGTTGATCTTTCATCGGCCAACTATTCTTCTCTTGAGAGTTCGGCAATGCTCTTTAGTATTGATTTGAGCGGTGGAACTTTTAATAAGAATAATGGAGTAATAAAATATAATTACTATCCACTAACTAGCTATGTGGGAAAAGATATAGCTTGTTCTGGCGATCGTATATATGTTGTAACAGGTGATGCTGGATACTTAGAAGTGTATCAAATTAATAATGGTTTGACGAAATTAAATGAGGAGCCAATTCGAGATGCACGTTCTGTTAAAGTGCATAATGGCGCAGTTTATGTAATGTCGGCTAGCGGTGTATCAATTTATAATGTCGATGGAGAATTGCAATCAAGTTTTATAGATTTCCCCAATGGAGCGATTGATGATTTTGAAGGAGCACAACGTATTTTGTCGGTTAAAGATAATTGTGTGCTTGTTCCTCAGGGGATATATGGCGTTTCTGCTTATGAATTATCTTCAAACAGCGAATTGTTTCATTTGCAGCCAGCATCGAGCTATGCTGACAATTCGAATTATGAAATTGCGGTAAACTCGGCTTTAATGATATCTTATGAGGAGCAACAATATTTGCTTGTGGCTACAGGAGAAGCAGGTTTGGCTGAAGCGACTATTTCTTCGGATAACAAAGAGGCGAGATATGAGTGTGTGTTTGATCTTGATGGTACCGATAATTCTTCAGAATCAGCAAACATGGTAACGTCGTTTGAGGTGGGGACTAGTACCTTTGTTGCTGTGGCAACAGGAAACGATGGATTGCATTTGCTTCGTGTGGATAATGGAAATACTGAAGAGGAAGAGACTGATGAGGATCTGGAGATAGACGAAAATGCGGACTATGAAATTTACAATTGGAGTATGGACTTGTCGAATTTAGAAGGAAAAACTCGCTATGTGACTTCATCATATACTGTTTGGTTTTCAAAAATTGCTAATGGTACCTTAGTTTGGAGGGGAGATCTTGGGATTCAGAATGCAAATGATGT
>JBKEAC010000050.1:0-27621 GCA_047971925.1 Mangrovibacterium sp. | reverse complement strand
TTGAATTACACAAGCTATCTGCCAAGGTCGGTTGATGTTCTTGTTTCATGTCGTAAAGATACAAAAATAATGAATACCGTGCAACGGTCTTAAAATGGGAATGGACGTGAAAAATTTTTTTTCAGACGCATTTTGCAAATCCGATGAGCATGAAAAAACATACCTATATATAATGTATCGCAAATGTTCCTTTGTATTTTTCGGAATGGCAATTAAACCCGCATGGCATTCACGCCTACAAACACGCCCAAATGGTTTCGCACCTATCGGCGCTTAGGGTTGGGGTGGATTGCCTTCATAGTGCGATGCACTATGCTGCTTTCTTTAAGTCCTTCGGACTTGCTTGCATGCTAATGTTTGCTAATGTTTCGTGCGACTTGTCGGTTTGTGCACGATAAGCCCGATAGGGCTTGAAGATAGTAGCATGGTGCATCGCACTATGTTGACGGACAAGCATCAACAAAGCGCCGGCAGGTGCGAAAGAGGACATAAAGACCATATTCATATATTGTTGGGGTGGTTTACGTCTCATGGCATCACGGGGAAACGAAAACCATGAAATGTGGATGTAAATATAATGTATCGCATCGAATTTTAATCAATCCCAACACAACCCGAACCCATTCACGCGGTGAGACGCATGCAATGCGTCTCTACGTTACGGCT
This sequence comes from Mangrovibacterium sp., assembly GCA_047971925.1. GTDB lineage: Bacteria > Bacteroidota > Bacteroidia > Bacteroidales > Prolixibacteraceae > JBKEDC01. The sequence goes on along the minus strand of JBKEAC010000050.1, from coordinate 26,955 downwards.
ATCCGCCGTTTCGGTTGCCATGCGGGATGATTACAGGCTTGCATGTTTTGTGTGATTGGAATTTTAATACAACACCAACAACCCTGAATACCAACAAACCCGAAACACAACCCTGAATCCATCCCGCATGGCAATCACAACACGCCAAACAAAGGGCGTTCCGTAGAGACGCATTGCATGGTTGGATATTACTGTACTTTCAGGAAGTTGAACCAGATTTGTCGTTTTCCTTCCAGTTCAATTCTGAGTTTATAAGTACCCGCATTGATAATCGACCCTGTGTCGGTGCGATAACTACGCCACCTATCGCCAGAAGGTTCAAGGATGATATTTTCTTCCGCCATAGGTCTTCCATCAATACTTTCAATCACAATACGAGCAGGTACATCGCGTTTCGAGGGATTAGAGTAACGGATTTCAAGTCCATATTTCGAGGCTAATCCGGTTTGAAACACCCATTCGATAGCGGCATCTTCTTCCACCATTCTCGCCTCTTTATCCCATTTAATTTCAGCCCCACCGCTACCGATATTTTGCGCATCTTTGGCAGGATAGCTCACCGATGGACGCAAATCACGAGCATCATCGAGGGTTGTGAAAGGCACTACAGCAAGCAATGCAAATTGCCTATTTTCAAATGCTGGCACGATTAAATCTTCAGCTGCTTGCAATGTTTTTTTGTAGAGCAGATAACTTTGCAGCCCCTCGCCCACACGCTTAATGTCGATCGTTCGATCTTTCACGAGTTTAAAACCATCGGGAATAGCTGATTCTTTGCTAAGCGCGATATATATGTCGCCTGCTTCACGCATTTGCAGAGCTATTTCTGTTGTGCTTTCGGCATTTTTCGGCATTAACCATTCGGCAGCAAATAATTTAGGCGCCATGCTCACAAATTGGCTTTTTTGTTGATCATCAATGAAGTCGCCATTGTTCAACCAATAGTTTGTTTTCCAATTTTCCATGCCCTTTTTAATCTTTATCAAGCCATTTGAGGGCATAGCAGGGCTCAATTTTTTATCTTTTGAAGAAATGGCAATAGCCGAAATAATTGCCTGACTAGCTTTCACTTCGGGGAATGAAATTTCAAGCATTCCCCCTTTCGCCTCAGCAGTTATCGTTTTCACGAGCATGCGGTCATGTCCCACTTCACTCCAAATGTCGAGGTCGTGAATGAGCACTTCATCATTGAAAGCAATGCTAAATTTTCTCCAATCTTTGCAATGCATAGCGCCGGCAGTTCCATACCATGGTTCAATGAAATAAAGTTCCACCTGATATTTTCCATCGGGCAGAGGGAAATGATATTTCAGCTGCCCCATTCCATAGCGGAAAGATTGCAAGAGTTTCCAATCGAGAGTTCCAGCAATGGGGTCGTTTGTTTGTCGTTGACTTCCATAGAAAGGTGGCATGGCATCGTAGCTATCCGTCCACGAAGTTGAACCCCACGCCTCATGCGATTTATCCCAATGCACATCGGCGAGCCATAAATTTCCGTTTCGGTCGGTGTAATCGGCACCACCACAGTTCACCCGATAGATGTAGTTTTTCGAATTACTGTTTTTCGCACGGTTAATTTTACCAGCAAGCGCCTCAATTCCATTTGCAATTGGCAAATGATTAAGCACAATAACATCGCTAGCCACCTCTTCACCGTTTTGATAACCCACAGCCATGAGCAGGTTATTTTGGACATCAATTTGGTTGAAAATGAAATGCTTTCCCCGTCCTGGGTTTTTCAATTTTCCGAACGATTTTTCGCGCATACCTGAAAATAGTTCCACCTCGTCGCAATTAGAAAACACGCGGACGGTGTCTTTCAATCCGGTGCTAATCCAACGGTCGGCCCAAGTGTGCGAAACAATGTAAACCATCGGTTCATAGTCGGCATCAATATAATTTGCACGATAAAGATAATAAGCATCAATCATTTCGCCCCAAGGCGTAATCAGCCCTTTGTAATTCACCGGACCTAATCGGTCGATTTCACGTAAGCCCTCGCCTCCTTGCGTTCTTCCGGGGTTTTCATGCGAATTGAGCAGCCAGTGATATTGCCCACAAAGTTTATCTTGTGCTTTTTCGGCGAGAAGGATTTTCGATTCCATGAGCAGAGAGAAACGGTCTTCACTCCACGCCCCTTTTTGGTCGAATCCGCCTTCGGTGTGCAAGTCGATACTTCTCCACGCGCCATATTCGCCGTTTAGCAATTGTTTCGAGAGTTCTTCATCATAGGCCCAAGGATTTCCCCCGTAGGTTCCCGACCAGTTTTGCACCACATTCCAGTCGGTTCCTTCGCCACCGTTGCAAGTAGTTACAAGACGTTGCGAACTGCAAGTTGGGTCGAGTTGTCGAATGATTTCAGTGCATTCTTCGGAGAAATCTTTGGGCAAAGTGCTTTCATTTTCTAATCCCCAGAGAATAACAGAAGGGCTGTTACGACGTTCTTTCACCCAATCGGTGAGAAGGGTTTTAAAGTTTTCTTTAAATTCATCATTGTCAAACCAAATGTGCGCCGACATTTGCGTCCACCACAACACACCAAGTTCGTCCCAATATTTGTTATACAGCAAATTGTGCGGTTGGTGCGCATCGCGGAAAGAATTATATCCGGCTTGCACCACTTGCTGCACCCTAGCTTTCACCATTTCATCGGTAAACGCATGACTTCTCCCCATGAGGTGCTCATATTCGGCAGTACCATTAATGAAGACAGGTTTACCATTTAAATAGAATCGGTTTGTTGGATTTTCTCCAAAAATATCCCATTTAATCCAACGAATTCCGCAGGTGGTGGTGAGTTCATCAACTTGCTTATTGTTGAAGAATACCAAAGTTTTCACCTGATAGAGGTGCGGATTTTCAATACTCCAAAGTTTTGGGTTTTGAATATTATTAAGCTCTTGGGCAATGTTTGCAGAAGCATTTGCGCGAACTTCTTTTGTGGCATAGCTTGAAGTTATTAAATCCCCGTTAGGGTCGATCAATCGGTTTTCTAAACGAATTTGCACATCATCATCGGTGAAGTTTTTCACATCGACCGACACGTGCAAATCGGCTCTTTTCTCGCTCACCTTGTTGTCGTTCCACACATGCACCCCAAAAGGTTCAATTCTAATTTTCTTGGTGGTGATGAGGTGCACGGGGCGAAAAATTCCCAGCGGCTGACTACCTTCGCAGAATCCCCATTCCGAGCTACAACCGCCACACACCCACGGTAAATTTCGAATAGATGCCGGGTGATCGGCGCGAACCACTAAAATATTTTTACCCGATTTCAAATGCTTAGAAACATCGATTGTGAAACTCGTTCTCCCCCCAGCATGAAAGCCCACGGAGTCGCCGTTTAACCACACCGTTGCATAAGATCCCACCCCTTCAAACCAAATCGCATAATGTTCGTCGCTTTTAATTTTTTTCACATCGAAAATATTCCGATAATAAGCCGAAGCATGCAAATTGCCATGCACCTCACGGCGAAAACCAGCGTAATCATCCCAATTATGAGGCACATTTACCATTAATATCTCTTCTTTAACATGCGCACCATCTTTAAAATCGGCTGTCGATTTCAGCGAATCACTCAAGATTGTTTCCCAATTTTGATTTAGATTTCTGTTTTTTCTAATGGAGTTATCCGCATCAATAGGTTGAGCATGCGAAAGCATGGGGAGAAGCATTGTAAGCATGAGCCACCATGTCGATTTCAGATTCAAATTTATCATGTCTTTATAATTTGCTCGAAAATATTCAATTTCTTTGTTTTTCAACTTTTGTAAAGTTAATATAAGGGGACTTCTAAAAATTAGTTTTAAATTGGGGAAGCTGCTAAATACAGCTGTTGTTCATTTTGTTTTCTGAGCGTATCTTTTGCACTAATTTCTTAAACCATAGCTCGCTATGCTTCTGTGAAATTAGTCCAAAATCTATCTCCCATAAAATCAAAATGTCCTAACAGCTAATTTTTAGAAGTCCCCTAAATATCTCGTTCAACTAAAACGTGAACAGAGATAATGTTTAGCCATCACACACAATCAATTGCGGAAGACAAGCGGCAATAATCGCCCCCATGTTGTCGTTCCCCAGAAGGAATTGAGTGAATAGATTTAGTTCGTTAAAGCGTTATACGGTAAATTTCGCCTGCTTTAGTTTCCATGTCGTAAGAATATGTTTTAGGCAGGTTTAATTTTTTCAATTTTGCTTTTTTCGATATGATTGGTTTTTCAACCTCATTGAGTTGGTAGAACGAGTTCGTGTTATTACCTTTTGCAGGATTTACGTTTTCGCCAGCTAAAGGACTTAGCGAACGAAGGCGTAAATTACCACCCAACTTCGATTCCACTTTCAATTCAGAAATCTTACCATTTTTCCAAACCAAATCAAACACGAAACCTCCACGAGCCACAAGCCCTTTCACACTCCCCTCTTTCCATGCAGAAGGCAATGCCGGAAGGATATCAACACAACCATCATAGCTTTGCAAAAGCATTTCAGCAATACCGGCAGTGCAGCCAAAGTTTCCATCAATTTGAAAAGGAGGGTGCGCATCGAAAAGGTTTGGATAAGTTCCCCCTTTTTCTTTTCTCGCACCAGGAACTACCGACGGAGAAAGCTGATCGCCAATCATTTTCAGCGCATGGTCGCCATCGAGCAGACGAGCCCAAAGGTTCACTTTCCAACCCATTGACCACCCCGTTGATTCATCGCCACGATACACCAATGAGTTTTTCACCGCTTGAAACAATTCGGGTGTTCGGTAAGGTGAAATTTGATTACTCGGAAACATGCCATAGAGGTGCGAAACGTGTCGGTGTTTATCATCAACTCTATCCCAATCATAGAGCCATTCTTGCAATTGCGAAAGTTTTCCGATTTGCATTGGTGGGAGCTTTGCAATTGTGTTTGTAAGCGTATCGGCAAAAGCTTTATCGGTACCAAGAATTTCAGCGGCACGAATGACATTGCTAAACAAATCGAAAGCAAGCTGATTGTCCATGGTTGTACCGGCACCCACATTGGCTTTTTCGCCATTAGGTGCATAAAATGTATTTTCGGGCGAAACCGAAGGAGCAATAACTAACCAACCGTGCTCAGGTTCAGGCTGAAGAATGTCGAGTGTGAACTGTGCCGCACCTTTCATTGCGGGATATACTTGTTTTAAGAATTCTAAGTTACCTGTGAATAAATAATGTTCCCACAAATGTTGCGAAACCCACGCTTGCCCCATTGGCCACATGCCCGAACGCGCTTTATCGATAGGTCCCGTTACACGCCAAATATCGGTGTTGTGGTGAAGCACCCACCCACGAGCATGGTAGAGCTCACGAGCTGTTTCTTGTCCTGTTTGAGAAAGTTCTTGAACCATGCGCAAGAACGGTTCGTGCAATTCAGAAAGATTGGTGAGCTCGGCAGGCCAGTAATTCATTTCGGCATTAATGTTGCACGTGTATTTACAATCCCAAGAAGGCGCCACTTTGTCATTCCAAATTCCTTGTAAATTAAGCGGCTGCCCACCGGGTTGCGAACCCGAAATCATCAGATATCTACCAAATTGAAAATACAAACTCACCAATTGAGGGTCGTTCGTGTTTTTAAAGTTTTCCACCCGCTTATCGGTTGTTAAGTTCGATGCCAGAGCATTATCGCCTAAATCGAGGCTCACCCGATTGAAAAAGTGATGATATTTAGCTTGATGTTCGGCATAGGCTTTGTTGAAATCATTTTGAAGTGCATGCGTTAAATCCTCTTGCGCTTTTATATATTCATTTCCCGAAATGTCGTTGTATTTTTGGAAATTAGTGCCCACTGCAATGTAGATTGTTGCGCTATTGGCATTTTCAATCGTTAGTTTTTTACCATCGGCGATAAGTTTTCCGCCATCGAGAACGGGTTTAACTAAAGCATTGAAACGAAGCTTTCCAATTTGGTCTTCGTGGTCATCGGAAATACCCGAAAGACTGATAATTGAGTCATCAATCAATTCAATTTTACTTCTCAATTCACAATCGAGCGATAAATCGACCGATATTTTTCCGGGTTTATCTGCCGAAAGTTTCACCACGATTGCATTGGTTGCAAGCGAGGCAAAATATTGTCGTGTGTATTCCACCCCATCGACAATATATTTCGTTGTGGCAATAGAATTTGCAATATCAAGTTCACGATAATAATTTTCGAACTGTTTTCCGTGCTTGTAATCAATCCACAAGTTTCCCACAGGTTGATATTTCATACCACTATTTGGAGAACGCACTTTTTCCACCGCCAAATCTTCCGCTTCTTTATATTTTCCATCAAAGAATAGATTTGTAATCTGAGGGAGCACTTTTGCAATTTCGGCATCGGTGTTGTTATTAGGAGCACCCGACCAAATTGTTTCCTCATTGAGTTGCAATTGTTCCTTTTCGGTAGTTCCATAAATCATAGCTCCGAGCTTACTGTTACCAATGGGCAGCGCCTCATTCCAGTTGGCGGCAGGTTTATCGTACCAAAGTTTTAGTTTTTCGGATTTCTGAGCAGCAATAGCTCCTGTTGAAATTAGGAAGAGTAAAATCAGACCAAATAATCTTTGCATCATTTCTTTTCTATTTTGTTAATAGTTACAAGCTGTTTGTTAGTAAAATAACCAGTCCACTACTGGTCCATCGGGATTTTCAACCACGGCGGCATCATGTGTTTTAATAGATCTATCACCATCGGTGAAACCCAGAATCAGCACCCTTCCTTTTCCCAATCGGAGTTCATGTTCGCCCACGCCATAGGTGTAAGTGTAAATGTTCACCGGAAAAAGTTCGGGAATATCAATCGCATTGGCAATACGCACATCGGCTTGTCCTCGAGTGTTCGCACTGGCATTTGTTTCTAAAGTTGGCGGATTGAGCGTGGTGTAACTATTGGTGTTGAAATAACCCACCACAACTTTCACTTTGGTTTCCGATTTAAATCTCAACACGGTTCCTTCTTCTTGTTGCTTGGCATCGTTGAACATTACACCTTTAAGTAACTTCAATTCATTTGCTACCGCTTTAATCTTGGCTTTATTATCGGCATAAACTTGCACGCCCTCTTTCACCTGATATCTTTTCAATCCTTTATCAAGAATTTCCACCTCAACCGATTCAAGCGGCTCAAGTTGCATTTTAGTAGCGCTGTTTCCTTGCTTCAAATTTTCAATATTCGCTTTAAAATTTTCGACTTCCGCTTCATAGTGAGGTAAGAGTTCCATCCACGTTTTGTTAATACCATCTTTCCCTTCGATTGGAATTCGACGCATGTTAGTTTGCATGCTATTGGCGTAAAGATAAGTGCTGTCGGTTCTTTCAGCTAGTTGTTTGAACAGGCTAAGAGCTTTTTCTAAATGAGGAGTAGCTTCATTTAAATCATTGATGTCTTCCGAATATTTATATTTCAACACCAACATAGCTGCTTTCACTTTTTCGGCATAGTTCTGTGCGATGAGTTGATAGCAATACACATCATTTTTCAACCGATTAAACTCGGCGTTATTCTCATTAATCGAAAGACTAGCCCTTTCAATTGCTTGGACAGCCTTTTGAGCATGATTTTCCACTTCGGCGATTATTTGCGGAGGAGTTTCACCCACATGCGGTTCTTTGTTCCATTCTTTATGAGCATACACACCGAGCACTTCCTTCACTGGACCACTCGATTCCCAAAAACTCTCATATACGCTATATTTTTTCGGATTAACCAGCTGCCCCATTGTCATTCCAAGCAAGCATGATTGACGATTTCCATCGGATATGCCAAACGTTCGCAACAATTTAGGTGCAATTTCGCCAATTTCCTCATAGGCGGTTAGAATATCGGCACCAGCATCATTCGAGCCATAGAATTGGTTCAGTTCTTTTATCCAAAAAGCAATCTCATCCTCTCTATTTCGCTGAGAATTCCAAGCATATCTCGCCCAAGCGTCATACCAAATCCAATCGCGATTAATTTGCAATAATCTTTCGTTTGTTTTATCGGCAGTATATGGCCAATCCCAGTATGATGCTTGCGGATAAAGATGCAATCCATTTGCGCCTTGCAATTTGTGCATGGCTTGAGTGCTTTTCTGAATGAAATCGGGCGAACCATATCGGAAAGGTTCAAGGTTTGCCATGATGTGCACATTTGATATATGCACAGAACCGAGTTCACTTAAAGCTGTTGGAATGCTCGACCACGACGCACGAGGTTCATAGGTAGTTAGCGATTCGCCGTTGTATTTAAACATGGTGTAGAGATTGTGATAAATGGGCAAAGCCTCTTTCATCACCAACGACGCATCGGTGTCGTGCCCACGCAACACAATTGGAGGTTCTTCGGTAGCACCAATCTTTAGCAATCCGTCTTTCACACCAGGAATGATTGTATTTGTGAACCAATTCACATCGTCATCGATGGTTTGCATAGCTTCTCCGAGAGTTACAAGCAAGCCCACATTCGGATAATTTTCAATGAAAGCTGCAATGCTTTTACGTGTGTAATCTTCAATGAGCGGCGTAATCTTTCTGTTTCTCTCTTGCGTGTGTAATCCATGATGTTCGGCAAAAGGCTTCGAAAGGATGATATTATAAAACATTTGAATGACCCAAATTCCTCTTTTATCGGCTTCTTCGGTTAAGAAAGCATACATTTCTTTGTTTTTTTCGAAAGTAGCATCATCAACTTCCACTGCATACGGATAATCATCTAATTTCACCAAAGAAGCAAACGGATGCCCACTCCAAATGTAGAGCGAATTATATCGATTTTCCACCATTCGATCGAGATATTCCAACCAAAGAGCCTTATCGTAAAACCACGGGAAGTTTTCTTCATCAATTGGATATTCATAGACATGCCTTCCGGGTAATATGTTTGTTTTCTGCAAGCCTACAGCTGTTCCACGCAGCACCATTTCGGGGGCATCGGTCATTTGAAGTTCTTCAGGTATTTCCCCTAAATCACTGATTCTATTTTTAAGCTCAAGCAAACCATAGAGAGCTCCACTTTTATCGGCACCAATGCAATAAATGTCATTTTCATTTCTCAACAACTGAAATCCCTCTTTTTTTAACGAATCAATAGCAACACCGTGCTCGTTTAAGAAGACTAAAAAAGAGTCATCGCTAATTTCACCTACATGAATGGTGTAATCAGCATTTTCTGTCACGATTTTAAAATCGAGATTTATCAATTCTGCTTGTAAATTTTCAATTCCAAACTGCATTCTGTTTGAGACTTTGCCTTTCAGATCAAATTTAATCGTTTCCGTTTGGCACGAAGCTAGTAGGCCTAGCAATAGTATCAATATAAAGGATTTTTTCATTTCACTACTGTTTTAATAGTTGTTGATATTTCTCTTGTATTCCCGCATTGTTTTTAATCGAGTCGGAAACTTGCGGTCCGTTGTTTTCCCAGAAGTTTCCGGGACCAGGCGAATTAGAAAAGAATTTATCTTTTTCTGTCCAATTGTTAATCACTCGAATATATGATGAGTTTTCATCTAAATACAAATACTGATAATGCTCCGGATCATGTGCATAAGGAGCTTTCAAAAGGTTTTCAATTCTGTTTCCACGTAGCTCGGTGTTTGGCTGCATGCCCAAGGTGTAAATTCCAGCCACGTCATACATGTTTTTGGCAAAATGATGAATGTAGTTATCGGTCACCATGTTGTTCTTCATGCAGTGCACGGTTCCAGTCCAACCCCAACCAAGACTAACTCCTGAGTAGTTGAGATTTCTGATTTCATTGTGTTCTATTAAGATATCGCTCACAAATCCGGCTCCAATTCCCACACATCCCCAATCTTCATTGGTCGCATCATTAATGAGGTTGTTTCTAATTGTTTCATGATGACAAACCAGTCGCTCATCGGTTGGAGCAAACGGACGATGAGCCTCAAAAGCTTCGTCGCCAAAGAACCCAATGTTAATAGCAGAGCCTCCGATATCGTTAAAAAGGCATGCTTCCACAAGATTATGACTTGTTCCCTCAACCAAATCAAATCCGGTTGCTGCTAAATGTTCAAAAGCACACAATTCAAAGGTGAGGTTTGAGGCATATCGCACTTTCACTGCCGCTTCTTGTCTTCCTAGCCAAGCCTGATTTTCCAAATTAGCTTTATCGGGTGTTCCAGGCACTTTCAGCGAATAGGCTTCATGGAAATAAAATCCGGCTTGCAATGCCACATGCCCATGAGTTGATGGGCGATTCCATGCGGCGTGGTGAAATTTAATATTTTCAAAGCGAACATACGCAACCGGCTCATCAATTGAACCGGTAATTTGCACCAGATTTTCAAGTACCGGCACAATAGCATCAACTTGAGCCATGTTTTCAGTAGCTTTCGGATAATAATAAAGTTTCCCCGCTTTTAAATCATGATACCACTCCCCTTCTTTGTTGAGTAATTCGATTGCATTGACAAAATAGAATGCCGAATTCCCATTTTTGTTCTTCTCGGTATCAATGTACGGAGCAGGCCAAGGGTGTTCAAATTGAATCTTACTTTCTGGCTGATGAAATGTTACAGCACAACTATCTCCAATCACTTTCATCGACTTCACTCGAAGGTTTGCCACCGCCCACCACTGATGAATGAAGAACTCTAATTGCTTTGTTTCCTTCAAATCGAAATCGGGTTTGGGAATCCATTGTATTTCATTCTCCTTATCAACCGATAATATTCTATCAAGCTCAGCATCGCTAAAGTTTGAAGCTCGTTCAGCCTTATTGCCATTAATCCACAACTGACGGAAATCGAGTTGCCTTCCTGCCACCGTTGGACTATCGAGCACCCAGATTTTTCCTCGTGCTTCTTTAGGCAATCCGATAATGTTGCTAGGGGCTTTTTTCCAAGTTCCCAATTTCATTCCGCCACTGAGCACAACATGAGCACCATCGGCTGCTTTAATAGTAGTTGGCGAGTTAGCAGTTCCGCTATCTTCGGGTCGAAGTTGAAGTGGTTCATCGAGGAAATAAGTTCCTTGTTCGATAATAATCTGAACACCATCAGCAATATTTACATCATGCAATCGCCGAAGCTCACGAGCCTTTCTCACCGCTAAATTCAGACTAGCAAAAGGTTTTTCTTTTGAACCATCGCCAAGTTTGCTCCCCGATGTTGAAACCCAAATATCAACAGCCGCTACAGCGTGATATTCCAACAGTATAATGCAGATGATTGTAAATATCGCTCTATTCATCGTTTAATTATTGATTAGTTGAAAAATTAAAATACATGGTCATGTGCTTACTTCTAATTCTCCAATTATCATAGGGACCATAATCGAAGAATTTATTTTTATTGCCTGAAGGACCCATGTTCCAAGGGTCGTTTGACTTTGTTCCGATTGGAGGAATAGCCTGCATGAAAGAAATATCTCCTTGAGGAAATAACGGATTAACCCGTTCGAAATACTCGGGAGCCGATTTGGGCGTGTATAGTCGAAGATAAACATCATCGGTTGATGTTGCAAGAGTGAAGTTTTGCTCTTTCGATTGAATCTGTGCCCAATAGAGATTAGCAAAATAGCCTTTAAACTCCGGATAAACCAGTGGAGCAACTCCTGTGATGGTGTTGTTATAGTCGTTTGAATAAACATCGAGTTCTACACCTTGCATTCTATTTTTCCACACACGATAAGGACCTCTACCTAACCAGTTCACCCCTTCCACTAAAGATTCGGGATAGTTAAAATCAACGCCCATGTAGCTGAAATCTTTATCATATTCAAAAGGCACATAAATCACCCTCAATGAGAGCCATCCATTAGGTAGAATTGTCCATGTGAATTCTTTCATTCTCGATTTAGCTTCATCAAATGAAGCAGTTATAGTAATACTATCGGGGAATTGCTCCACTTTTGTTGAAGTAAACACTTCTAATCCATCGCTCAATGTTGGTCCTCCATTAAATGGTATTTCACCCTTTTCATTGCTCACTTTTTTCAACTTTCCACTATCTTTAGCAAAGCGATAATCGAGCTTGCCCACTTTCACGGCAATTTCTCCAGCATCTTCATGAAGTAATATTTCATTTTTATCGTTCGCACCATTCAGCGTTCTTTCCATGATGTCCTGAGGAATGGCAATAGCCCACGTCCAAGTGTAAATCTGCTTGCCGTGTTCATCGAAAGCAGTCAACGCCAAGATATCATAACTTGCCCAATCGGCAGGAAGTTTTAAGTCGAGCCATCCATGATGAGAAGGTTCAACATTGGGAGCTGCAAGCTGCCATGGTTCAGATGAACTAGTTTTATTGCTTGGGTAGTTTGTTTTTTTCAACTCAAGAGAAAATTCACAGCTTGAAAGATTTGAATAAAGAAAGCGGTTCTCTATTTTCAATTTTCCATCGAAATCGGCTGTAATATCAATCTTTTCAAAACGAATAGGAGCCCATATTTCTTTAATAGCAAAATAGCTTCCTTCCTTTTCCAAATGAGGACCTAAAATTCCATCGGGAGCATGACTGCCATCGGTATCAATTTCATTATTTTTGTCGGTTCTTAGGAGTCCTTCATCGGCATAATCCCACAAGAAACCACCAGCAGCACGAGGAAATTTCCACATTTGCTCCCAATAGTCGTAAAGCCCGGCACCATGACCTCCATCATACATGCCATGCAAAAACTCAGTGGGCATGGTAATTAAATGCCCATGCAGAAATGTTCCGGCACCATAATCATAGGGGCGATAATGCTGCGTTGCAAAGCCATTAAACTCATTCCAAGGGTGAATAACACGTCGTTTTTGAATATCGTAATGCGTGTATAGCGTATCTAAGTCGAAATTAGTACCTCCTTCGTTTCCATTATCCCAAAGAATTATCGAAGGGTGATTCACATCGCGAGTTACCATTTCTTTCACTAATAATGTACCCACTTGCGTGTCGTAGGCATCATGCCAGCCGGTTAATTCATCAAGAACAAACAAGCCCAATGAATCGCAATAGTCTAAGAAATGCGATTCAGGCGGATAGTGAGACATGCGCACAGCATTCATGTTCATTGATTTAATCATTTCCACATCTTCTAAGCTAATTGCAGCACTTGAGGCTCGTCCGTGTTCAGGTCGAAAGGTGTGACGGTTCACACCTTTGAGTTTCAACTTCACACCATTAACATAAATTCCGTCGCGTTCGCGCACTTCAATTGTTCTGAATCCGAAACGCTCAGTGTGTCGATGAATAGCTTTCCCATCATTAATCAGAGTAAATTCAACACGATAGAGATTCGGTTGCTCGGGATTCCAAGTTTTAATATTATTCAAATGACTTGAAAGATTTAGCTTGTCATTTTCATGATAATCGGCAGTAAAAGGTGCTCCGATTTTCAAATTATTCAAGTCATAGATTTGAGCTTCAACTTTCATTTTTTCGACAGAAGCATTCAGAAAAACATCCGCTTCAAAATCGCCATTAGCAAGGGCATTGATTGCCACTCTTTCAATGTTATTCTTTGGTTTTATTTCAAGAAAAACTGGACGGAAAATTCCTCCAAAAATCCAAAAGTCGGAATAGCGTTCTGCACGATTGACAGATTCATTGGCTGAATGTTTCGATACTTTTACTTCCAACTGATTTATCTCGCCATAGTTTAACAAATTCGACAAGTCATAGCTAAAACGATAAAAAGACCCCTGATGAATTTCACCAGCTAACTGACCATTGATTTTAACTTCAGTATCGGTCATTGACCCTTCAAAGACAATCTTCACTTGCTCACCATTCCACTCACTAGGTACATCGAAGTTCAACTTATAAAACCCCTGTTCTTTAGCTCTTTCAGCCTCTTTAGCATGTCCATAGTCGTAATTGCCAAATCCGAATTGCTCCCAACATGAAGGAACAGGGATTTTTGTCCACTCGCCCGATTTTCTACCATCCGAACAAAAGAAATCCCATTCCACAGCATTATCAACGCCAGTTCCCGAGAGATATTTACGCTCGGTGATTTGTACTTTTTCAACTTTTGGCTGACAAGCAAATAACACAGCCAGCAGCAAGATGCTTAAAAATCTATTCATCTTTTTATTTCTTATATTTTTATGATTCCATGACAACGTCTATTCATTAAATCAGCGCACAAGCAGCATCTTTTAGCACGTTTCAAGCAATCTTAATTATTTCAACAATTCGTAAAGTTAAAAGTCGAATTAATTCAACTTAAACTGAAAATCGGCAATCGATTCACAATTTTCAAATTTGATATTTTTCGACAAATCTCCATCCACATTAATTTTCACTTCAAGACTATCAACTTGCTTCACTTTCACATTTTCGAAAAGCACATTTCGAGTGTCGAGCAAGTTTATCAAAGAATCGCTTGTGGCAATATTTATGTTTTTAAGCTGAACACCATCGAGGTCTGCCGACTTAAATATTCCTCTACTAGCTTCAAGAACTTCCATGTTTTCCAAATGCAAATTAGTCATCGGCATTTCGGGAATACCAATTACATTCACGAAGTGCGTGCATTTTTCAATGATAAAATCTTTCGCCACCACATTGCGATAAGCCGGAGTTAGTTCATCGATTGGCAAAGCTGGCAATCTTTCAGCTAGTTTTCCCACATAAAGAGCTTGCCCCAACATATCAAATTTAAAAGCAGTAGCATTCAAATTCATTCTAATGCGCTCATAAATTAAATTATCGCCACCGCCAGCTCGTGAGCGACGAGTTTTGAAGCGCACGCCCACTCCGGTGTTATCAAACACGCAATCATGCACATATAAATTTCTCACCCAGCCTGCGGTTTCGCTTCCACAAGTGATTCCGCCATGTCCTTCGCGCGCCAAGCAATAACGCACTACCACATTTTCAGTTGCCTTATTCACACGAATGCCATCGGCTCCACGCCCCGCCTTCATGGTGAAACAATCATCGCCACAACTCAGTGTGCAATATTCAATTAGTACATTCGAAGTAGATTCAACATCAATGCCATCGCCACGCGGAACCCCAACCGAATTCACACTAATGCCTCGAATAATCACATTGTCGCAATATACAGGCACAATATTCCAAAACACCGTGTGCGAAAGATTCACCCCTTCAATGAACACACGCGTGCAATTAATAGGAGAAATAAACATGGGTGGAAAAATGGTTCCCGATGGTTGATTACCGTCATAAATACGGTCTACCACAGGAGTTTCAGCCGAAATGACATTTTCAATGACCGATGATTTTTCAATTCTGTCAATAATATCTCCGGGTTCAGATCCTGGTCCGATGAGTTTTCCGCTTCCAGTGATGGCAATATTATCTTGAGCATTCGCATAAATGCATGAGCCCATCGACATGAGTTCCACCCCTTCATTGCGTGTAAACACAGCTGGCTGATAGTCTTTTACCCAAGAACTAAACTTCAACGCTGCACCGGCAGGAATGTGCAAATTGACATTTGATTTCAATTCAACTCTACCGGTTGCCCATTCTCCCTGAGGAACAACAAGAACACCTCCCCCTTGCGCGCTAAGTTTTTCAATAGCAGCATTAATGGTGTTTGTATTCATGTTATTTTCAGAAAGCTCAAGCGTTAGAGTATCTGATTTAAATGTGGGTCGCACAAATTGAATTGTTTCAAAAGGAGCTTGCACAGCTACAATTTCTTGTGGCATGAGCTTTTGCCCCACTTCGGTTGCGGTTGGAATTTTAGGGAGTTTCCAATCTTCTTTAGGCACTGAATTTGTGCACGATTGAAATCCGGCAAGCGCCATGTTTAGTGCGATGGCTGCTAGTGTGATTTTATTCTTCATTTTTCTATGCTTGATGTTATAAAGGGGACAACGAAAAACTCTTTTTTGAAGTGCCCGCTAAGTTTGTGCAAATGCAAAGTCCAAAAATAATCAAATATTTTTAAATTTGGAAACGTTTTCATGTGGTTTCACGTTCTAACTAAAAAAACACCCACCATAAAAATTATAGAGGGTACACCTTCCAATGCACCCTCTAAACTAAATTTTTAAAAATTTTTAAAATTAGTTGTTAAGTCATTCCTATTTAATGAAATTAGTGCAAAATACATTTCAGAAAACAAAATGAATTAACAACTGCATTTAACGCCGCTCCAATTAAAAACTTTTTTAGAGCTTCCCCCTTAGCTATTTTGAAACATTATCTGGATTTTGAACCAATGCTTTATTAGAATCTAAGTCATATTGTGGAATTTTAAATAAATAATTTTTACTTGGTACAAAATTAAGCGGAGTATACATGTAAACTCCTTTTGTATTAGCCTCCGTGTTATTTCTATCTAAGCTCCATGCAATATGATTTGCCACATTTTCACCAATTCTATCAGTGCGCAACTCATCATAGTACAACTGCGCCTCACCCACCAATTCAAATCCTCGCTCCGCATAAAGAGCATCTGAAAATTCCAGTGCCGAAAGTCCACTTGCTAAAACTTGCAAGCCTGCTCTTGTTCGCACCGCATTTAGCTTCTCATAAGCATCGGCTGTTGCCCCATTAATGTAATTTTCCACCTCGGCATAATTAAGCAGTACATCAGCATAACGAATGACATAAAAATTAGCTCGCGGCTTCTTGTTTGTTGCTGACTCTTCTGTCCTATCGTAATATTTTATATTACCTGGCGATGCTGTTTTCCAACCATCTGTTCCTGGATAATAACCATTATCATCTGGATTGAATTTCAATACCGCTTGAACATTGTTTGGATTTCCTTTTTCTGTTTGATTGAATTCGGTAAGAAAAGTAGCTTCCTTTCTTAAATCAGCATCAGCATATGAAAGATAATGTTGCAACGATGGACCATAGCGACGATACATATAACATCCTATTGTATATTCGGTTATATTCACGCCAAACATAACATGCAAGTTATTATATTCGCTACCATAATTCCCAAATTGCACTTCAAAAACCGATTCCACACCATTCTTGTTTCCCGTGTTCCACCAATGCCATAGGTTCTTGAAATCAGCTTCTAACTGGTATTCTCCAGACTCTATCACAGCCTTTAATTCTGCTTTTGCCAACGGATAATACGATACATCTTCAAACATATCTCCCATAGTTAAATAAACATCTCCCAATAACGCCTGAGCTGCTCCTTTTGAAATTCGCCATGATTCAGTTGCTCCATAAACCGATTTCAATGGTAGGTTTGCACTTGCAAATTTCAAATCTTCCACAATATAAGCATAAGTATCTTCCACCGAACTTCGTGCAATTTCAAGATCTTTCGCCCCCGAAGTATATGTTTGTGGCAAAGGCAATCCGCCAAACAATCGAACCAAATTAAAATAAGCTGCTGCGCGCAAAAAACGAGCTTCTGCAAAATATCTCTTCTTTAATGTTTCATCCATCGCAATCGCCTCTCCTCTACCCAAAACAATATTGGCTTTATTCACCAAACTATATGCATCATCCCAGTTACCAAAGGTCATCACATCGGCATTATTAGCATTGCTCCAAACATTCCAAAGTTGTAAATCATCTTTTGCATAAGCTGGCGAACCAAATTCTGTTAGCACCTCTAATTGTTGAATATACTTATAATATATCACAAAAGCTTCCTGATATCCATCATAAACACTTATTAAGGCCTTTTCTAAATCCTCTTGCGTGTTATAATATCCCTCTGGAGAAATAAACGTATAAGTATCTTCTTTCAAGTCGGCACACGAAATAAACATGCCTAAACTCACTAATGTATATATAAACTTTTTCATTTTTTACGTTTTGATTCGATTAAAATTTAGCTCTTACACCAAACAACACTGCCTTTGCAAAAGGAAACGATGTGTCGCCACTTTCTGGGTTATATCCTCGCTGATTCGACCATGTTACATAGTTTTGCATGTTCGCATAAACACTTAAATCACTAATCCACGCTTTGCCTTTAAGCATCTCTTTGAAATTATAGGCTAGCTTAATATTCTTAATAGCAAAATATTTCCAATTACCATTTGTTCTGTCTGAAAGATAAACTTCTTTAGCTCCTGCTCTTGGAAACTCACCATTGGGATTCGATTCACTCCACATGCGGTCATAAGCATATTTTGTTGGAATGTAATTACTATTTAAAATCTGATTTTCTCCATACAATAAATACCCATTTGTAACGGCTGAAGCCACGCCCGACGAACCCTGTGCCAAGATGTCGAGTGTGAAACCCTTAAATTCAAATGTTGAAGTAAAGCCGTAATATAAATCGGGCATGGTTGATCCTATATTAATGTAATCTGATGTACTAATCGATTTACTGTTATCCTTATCCACATACATCTCCTCGCCGAACTGAGCTGTTGAGCGAATTTGGCGATATGAATCGAGCTGTTCTTGAGTTCTTATAATTCCGGCTGATTCCCTCGCCCACACACTGTTTACTGGCTCGCCCACTTTCAAGTAAGTAGCTAATCCTGTAGAAGAAGACCCCACATTAATTTCATCAACATGACCATAAAGTTCCACTATTTCGTTCTTATTGAACGAAAGATTTGCCGAAACATCCCATTTAAATGAGCGCTCAAAAATGCGAGAACTTGCATTAAACTCCCATCCATAATTTTTCACTTCTCCAATATTATCTAGCATGCTATTATATCCTGATGTGGTGGGTATTGGCACATTGTAAAGCAAATCAGTGGTTCGTCTTGAATAATAATCGAAGTTAAAATCAACTGCATGAAACAAACTTATATCGAATCCAACATTATACTGAGTATTGCGCTCCCACTTCAAATCTGGATTGCCTATTGTTTCCTCAAAGCCCAATATTGGTTTATCATCGGTGATGTAATATACACTCGTTAATTGCGAAAGCGATTTATAATTACCTATCTCTTGGTTACCTGTTACTCCATAACTTGCTCTAAATTTCAAGGCAGAAATGCCCCTCACATTTTGCATAAATGATTCCTGATCAACTCGCCAACTAAATCCTAGCGATGGGAAAAATCCCCATTTATTATTAGCTCCAAAACGAGATGAACCATCATATCGGGCTGTTCCTACTATGGTGTATTTATCATTATAGGTATAGACTGCTCTGGCTGTCCATGAAATTAATGTATTACTAAACTTATCTGAAGTATATTCCATGCTACTAGGATCAGCAAGCGAAATATCATGAGCTCCTATTTCATCCATCTCAAAGCCACTTCCCGAAACATTTAAATCTTCGTAAACATATTTCTGCCACGAATAAACACCCGTTACACTCAAACGATGCAAATCATTAAAGGTACTGCTATACGAAAGCACATTCTCTGTGAGCCAGCTTGTTTCTCTTACAGAACCTTGTCCACCAACACCTTTTCCCCCAGTGTTAATTCCAGCAATCGATTTTGATGTTTGATATTCATAATTCTTCGCATTAGCAATATCTGCACCAAAGTTAGTTTTAAAAGTAACATTTTTAACTGGCTTAAACTGAGCATAAATATCTCCCAAAACTCTATCGGTAGTGGTTGTGTTTGTTACTTCACTAGCTTCTGAAACAGGGTTCCATGCTCCTTCAAAATAAGAGCTTATACTTGGGTCTTCTGAAGCATAATACCAATCACCGTTTTCTTTTTTCACAGGAGTGGTTGACCAACCATATCTAAACACATTTTGAGTTGGAGTTATTCGGGTTTCTTTCTCACTCCTACCGACTTGCATATTAGTTCCCACCGTTAGCCATTTCTTAAAATCATGGCTGAGGTTACTGCGTACATTTAAGCGATTATAACCTGCTGCTTCTACCAAACCATCTTGATTATAAATATTGGCTGAAAGCATGTACTTGGTTTTTGCATTTCCTCCTGTAAATGAAATATTATGATTCTGAAGCATGGAACTGTTTTTTATTATTTCATCCTGCCAATTTGTGTTGTAATTAGGTGCTGGATTTGCATCTGAATAAACAGGAATCCCCGATGAATAGGTGTATGCTTCATTAACAAAGGCAATCAAATCATCTCTATCTAATAAATCAGGAACTCGTGCAGGCGTTTGAATTCCCACACTCGACGTAATTTCAATATTGCTCGACCCTTCTTGCCCTTTTTTAGTGGTAATCAAAATAACACCATTGGCTCCTCGCGAACCGTAAATTGCTGCCGAGGATGCATCTTTCAAAACCTCCATAGATGCGATATCTTCGCTATTTATATCATTCAAATTACTATTTACCAAAGGAAAACCATCAACCACAATTAAAGGCGAATTCCCAGCCGTAATTGAGCCACTTCCGCGAATGCGTATTGATGGTTCTGCACCAGGCGATGCATCGCCATTCATGATTGCCACACCCGAAGAGCGCCCTTGCAAGGCCTCAATAGGGTTTGCTGCAGCAACTGCTCGCAAATCATCAGCTTTAACTTGGGCTACAGCTCCCGTAACATCACTCTTTTTCATGGTGCCATAACCAACAGCCACCACTTCTTCTAGATCATGACTATCAGTCTGTAGTGTTATCCTCCATGTTTTTTGACCTGCAACATTCACCTCTTGCGTTTTCATGCCCACAAAAGAAAACTGAAGCGTGGCATTTGGTGAAACTTCTTCTAAATTAAAATTTCCATCGGCATCTGCCACCGTTCCAATCATGGTTCCTTTCAGCACAACTGTAGTGCCAGGTATAGGTTGACCTTTTTCATCGACCACTTTCCCAGAAATCGAAATACTGCCCTTTTCTTGCTGAGTTTTAGCAAAATTACCAGTACTTGAAGCCAAAGAAACATGACTACTTCCTACGAAGAAGAAAATGCATGCTGCTACAGCAATTTTTTTAGCATAATTTTTAGAGTTTTTAAGCATAATTCTCAATTTATAGATTTACATATATCTTCTCGATAAATATACAACTTCATAATTTCACAATACACTGACAAATTTAACTTATTTTTTTGAATAAAAAAACATTTTTAAAATATTGTGCTATTTTTATTCTTCATTTTTCAATAATAAGCCTCATACCCTCTTGATGGCGATAGCCGCGCGAGGGATTGGCGCGGAAATCCTTTTGCTGAGGAACGAAGCAAAAGATTGAAGCAGAAAGCCCGGTGGCAAAGGCTTGGATGGAGGCGAGAGATTGCCACGCGCCCAAATGTTCTAGCACTTTAATAGTTTTTTTTAGAGCATAAGTGGAAGATTTGTAAACGATTTCAAGCTTTTTTTGTATATTTGTGGAGAGATTTAAAAATTGAATCAATGAAAACAAAAAAAATGATTTTAATTGCTCTTTCGTCAATTCTGATGAGCTGTGGAGCAAAGACACAAAAGGGGGAACAAGTGGAAGTGCTTCCTGTGGTTGAAAATTGGGGCGTGAAGATGGCCGATGCGGTAATGAGCCGCCACGATAGTTTGGGATTTTACAACGGGAGAACGGTTCGCGGATGGAGTTACGATGTGGCTTATTTGGGTAATGCGATTAACATGCTGCGCCACATTGATGCGAAATATGCCAACTACATGCTTGCCGATATGGACCAACTGGTGATGCCCGATGGTTCGGTGCCACGCTATGATTTGGAGAAATTCAACATTGATTATATTTGTCCGGCTAAAAATATTTTGCTTGCATGGGAACAAACGGGCAACGAAAAGTATCGATTGGCTGCCGGGCAATTCATTGAACAAATGAAACGACACCCTAAAACGGAATCGGGCGCATATTGGCATAAGCAGATTTATCCTTGGCAAGTGTGGCTCGATGGGGTGTATATGGGAATGCCTTTTTTGGCTGAATATGCCAAAGATTTTGATGCGCCAGAGTGGTTTGATGTGGCTACTCACGAGGTTATTTTAACATACGAAAAAACTTGCGATCCTGCAACGGGCTTGCTTTATCATGCTTGGGATGAAAGCAAAGCGCAACGCTGGTGTAATCCTGAAACGGGACTTTCAAAGCATTTTTGGAGTCGTGCGATGGGTTGGTATGTGATGGCTATTTGCGATATTCTTGATTATCTGCCGCAAGAACACAAAGACCGCGCTGAATTAATTGCTATTTTGCAAAAATGTTGCGATGCCCTACTTAAAGTGCGCGATGCGGAATCGGGTTGCTGGTATCAGGTGCTCGATGCGGGTGCTAAGGAGGGCAATTACTTGGAGGGTTCGGGAACAGCTATGTATGTTTGTGCCTTTGCTAAAGGGGCGCAGAAGGGTTATCTCGATGCAAAATATTTGGAGATTGCTAACGAGGCTTTCGACGACATGGTGAAGCAGTTTATCATTGTCGATGAGGATGGTTTGCCAAGCATGATTAATATTTGTGGTAGTTGCGGACTTGGTGGTGAGAAAAATTATCGTGAGGGGACTTATGAATATTACACCACCGAGAAAATCGTGAAAAACGATTGCAAAGGGCTTGCTCCATTCATTGAGGCTGCTGCTCTGCTGAATAAATAGGTTGAAAGAAAATGCTGCATTTTTAGTTGGAGCATTTCGTGAATTTCTTTTTATTAACTGTTATCGTTCCTCGCAAAGAGTGGGGTTAACGAATTAAATGATGTATTTAACCATGAAAAAATGGAGTTTTTTTTGCGTGCTAGCTATAATTAGTATGTGTTTTTCGGCTGTAGCTGCCGAAGGTGATCGACTAATAGTGGTCGATAAATTGGGTAATGGTAATTTCACTTCCATAAATGCCGCTATTAATTCGCTTCCCGAAATAAACATTGTTCCAACAACTATTTTAATTAAAAAAGGAACGTATGAAGAGAAAGTTTTGATTAATCGCGACCATGTGAATTTGATTGGCGAAAGCAGAAGCGAAACGAAAATCATGTTCAATCAGTTGAAAAAAGATTGGCAAGAGAAGAAAGACTATGAGGGTGCTGCTGTTCTAAACATTACTGGCGACGATGTGGTGATTAAGAATTTAACGCTGCAAAACACCATGCCTAAGGTAGGTCCAACGGCCTATGTTATTTACAGCACGGGAACTCAAAATATTTTCTTTAATTGCGATATTCTGAACAATGGTGCAAACACGGTGTGCCTGATGGATTACAAGAATGGTCGTTATTTTTTGAAGGATTGCCGCATTGAAGGGACTGTTGATTTCTTAAAAGCGATGGGCTGGTGCTATGTGGAAAATTGTTCGTTCTATCAAAGAGAGGCTATTTCATCAATTTGGCATGCTCGTGTGGGTAATTTCGACCAAAAGATGGTGATTAAGAATTCTTCTTTCGATGGTGTTGAGCATTTCTTCTTAGGTAGAAGTCACTATGATGCGCTATTCTTTATTGTGGGTTGCAATTTTAGCAAAAACCTAGCAAATAAGGAGTTCTACAGAAAAACATATGAGGAAGATGTTGAAAAGGCACGCAACTATCCCGATGAGTTCGGTTGTAATTATTATTTTTCGGAAAACAAGCAGACAAAAACGAACTACAAGTGGCTTAAAGAAAGTAATTTGAAAGAGTATAGAAAGAAACTAAAGGCGAAAAACTTGAATGCTAGCTTTGTTTTTGGAAATAACTGGAATCCTGAACGTGTTTTAAACGGATTGGCTGAAGGAAGCTTATAGTTTATGGTTTTTAGTCGCGTTTTTTCTCAAACATAGTAAATCATTAGGCAATAAAAAAGGCTGAATCCTCAACGGTTCGGCCTTTTCTTTATTGAAACTAGTTGAAAACTAACTTACAAAAAAGAGGATGCCCACATTCAGGCACCCTCATTAAACTTATTCTCTACACGAAGCAAGTTGAAATGTAAATTTATCGGAAAGGGTGTTTATTCAACAAAGAAATTAAATAAACGAAGCTTACTATCGCCCTGTTCATCGGTCACACGCACTTGTGCAGAAACAAAACCTTTCACCTTAGTCGAAATAATCAATTTATCGTCCTTCAACTTCACGAGCTTTTCTGAGGAAGAAGATTCCAACTGATATTGACCATTGGTTTTGATATATCCTTTAAAATAATCGGGGAGATTAATTTTCGTTTTCTTATGGATGAAGAAATGAGGTTCAGCCAACCAGTTCAAATAATCTTCGAGTGCGGTGAAACCATCATGATTACTATCGGCATTGGAATCGGAGAAATCGCCTTTTTCGGAATTCACATTCGTTCCATATACGTTTTCCCACCAGTTAGGCAGCCCATCATGGTCGGTATCGAAATTTGGTTCTCGGTGAATTGTTTTGTAGTTTGGGAATCCTCCTAAATCGAGTTCGGTGTCAATCATTCCGCCCATTTTGCTGAGCTCTCCGGTGTAAGTGAACGTGCTATCGATGGTTTCGCGCACAATTCGCTGGTCGTGCTCATCGAGCAAAGGCAAACGACAGCCCACATCGGAAAGCACATCTTTATAAGCAGCAGCAGCCGATTGGGTATTCATTTGAGGGTCGAAAAAAGGTTTTTCCACGAAAGTAACATAGCTTGAAGTGTCGCCATTAGAATAGGATGCCTTTCTACCCTCTTCCTGATTTTTCTCATTGAAATAACCCGTCATGACATTACCATCGAAGAAAGCTCGTTGCATGCCTTTTCCCACGCCTTCATGCTGCATGTTTAGGGCATAGAAAAATGAAGTAGCGGCACCTGGCTTATAATAATTTCCCACAAAATTCACCTCACGAGCTCCACCATCGGTTGCACGACCGCCCCAGTTGTAGACCACATTATTGCGAATATCAACACGCCCTGTATAGAATCCATCGCCATTCAATCCCCCACCAATACTCCAGTTTCTGCCATAGCAATGCGCAAGCAAATTATGATGAAAACTACCCACATCGCCACCCACAGTAGCCGCAAAGCCGTGCATTTTTCCTTCGCCATATTTATGGTGATTTGCCTTATTCAATGCCTCAGAAATTAGCGTTCGTTGCAAGGTGATGTTGTGAGCACCACGCGAACTAAATGATTCGTCGATAGTCCAACTAATCGATGAATGATCGATGATGCTATGGTTAGCACCTGTTAGTCCCATGCCGTCGTAGGTTTTTCCGGCACCAATTCTTACCCTCATGAAGCGCATGATATTATCATTGCCTGTTAATCCGAGAGGGGCACGTGTGATGGTTATACCTTCGCCTGGAGCTGTTTGACCAGCCACCGTGATATAGGGTTGATTGATTACCAATCGTGATTTTAGTTCAATGTTTCCACTCACGGCAAAGACAATGGTTCTCGGACCAATTTGGGCATCAACAGCCTCGCGGAAACTACCCGGACCATCATCATTCAGATTAGTTACCTCAACAACCACTCCGCCACGACCGCCACGAGCAAAACGCCCATAGCCTTCCGCTCCGGGGAATGCCAACTGTCGAGCCCTAAAATACCACACATTGCCAGGAGTAACACGACCATCGGCAGCAAGCTCATCAACTCTCCAAAAGTAACTTTTTGAAGAATCGATAAATTTCGCCTCCCAAGAATTACTAGTTTGCTCACCTTTGAAAGAACTTTCATCGTTCAAGTCATTTTTTGATTCAGCAAAATAAACTCGGTGTGCCACTGCATTTGGAGCTTTCTCCCATGAAAGGAGCACAGTTCGATTAGTGGCATCAACATGTTCATCGGCATTGAATGGGAAAGGCTTCACGGCTTGGTCTTTCACATTGGGCGTGTTCAGTTCAATGCCCGAAATGACCACATTTTTATTTGTTGCCACGCTATTTTTATCTGCCTGAAAAACAATTTCCACAGGCTTTCCGTTCACCGCATTAAAAGTAATGTAAGTGGTTTGCGCATCGGCATTCTGCATTGCCCTCACCGATGGCACGATGTCGTTTTGCACCAACTTCCCATTGAGCAAAACATCAATGGGTGCAAAAGAGCCGGCTTGTGGACTATCAATGTTGTTGAGAAAAGCTAAGAGGGAGTGTTCACCCTCGGGAAGCCCATTAATTGTTAATCGGATAGCCGCGCCCTCATTTCCACCATCAACCGTAACGCCATCGTTCACTAACTTAGCGGCATTAATTCCGGCTTTATACCATGCCGATTTCAATGATTTAGCACTACCATCGTGATTTGACAAGCTTAAAATCAGTTTGCCGATACTGACACTGTGCGTTGAAGCGAAATTATTCCAAAATAAGTAGCCATGTTCCCCCACCTCAGTTTCTTTACGTTGGTCTTGGCTAAAATCAATTTTAACCACTGGTCTTTGGTTGACATTCTGCGCTGCCAAACTGAAGGCAATGCAGGAAGCAAGAAGCCAGCTTGCAATTTTTTTATTATTCATCAGATTCTATTTTTTATTAAAACAACTGGAAAGCAATGCCGTTAATGAGCAAAGTTCAAGAAGTGAAAACGCCACAAAGATACGGTAAAAAAAATAATCTGAGTTCTAGATAGGATTTGAACAGCAGAATTATTTCAAATTGAGTTACTGGAAGTTTAAACTTATAAAAGACCATATTGAACTCCTATATGGTAAAAAAAACATTTGTAACGACGCATGATATACGTCGTATATATACAAAAACATTTGTATCGACGCATGATATACGTCACTTTTATTACAAAAAATATTTTATATCGAACCATATAGCACTCCTATATGGCAAAAAAACATTTTAGTTTTTACCATATAGCACTCCTATATTGCAAAAACTGAATTCAGTTTTTATCATTGGGCAGTCCTTTATTACAAAAACTGAATTCAGTTTTAACCATTGGGCAGTCCTTTATTGTAAAAACTGAATTCAGTTTTTATCATTGGGCAGTCCTGTATGACAAAAACTGAATTCAGTTTTTACCATATAGCACTCCTATATGACAAAAACTGAATTCAGTTAAGTATTAAATGTTACAATTTAAGCCGAAAAATCGCTAAGATAACTCTTAATCATTCTAAATAGCACGGTGTATTAGTTGTTTTTAAATGATTTAGCAAATAAAATGAATAAAAATTCGCCAAAATGTATAAAAACTTGCTCGAAAGTATACGTATGTAATTGGAAAGCCGGTCGGATTTTAATCGATCGTCTTTCATGTTTTTATTTTTTTCTCAGATGAAATTTTTTAAAATTCGAATTATGACAG
>JBKEAC010000049.1:0-4263 GCA_047971925.1 Mangrovibacterium sp. | reverse complement strand
CAGTTTTTGTAATACAGGACTTCTATATGGTAAAAACTGAATTCAGTTTTTGTAATACAGGACTTCTATATGGTAAAAACTGAATTCAGTTTTTGTAATACAGGACTTCTATATGGTAAAAACTGAATTCAGTTTTTGTAATACAGGACTTCTATATGGTAAAAACTGAATTCAGTTTTTGTAATACAGGACTCCTATATGGTAAAAACTGAACTCAGTTTTTATCATATATGACGCATATCATGCGTCGCTACAGTTCGGTTTTTGCAATATATATGATGCATATCATGCGTCGTTACAACTTAGTTTTTACCCTATTTTTTTTTATGAGATGAATCAGCTCCTATTTTTAATCTACTAAGCTGCATTTTAGCTATGATTTTTGTTCCTTTAAAGCTCAATCCTTTTTTAACGGATAAGAAATTCACTGATTTAATTCTGCCAAGATTTATTTTGAAAATAAAAATCTGTAGATCACAGCTGCCACCCAAATAGTCGCTAAGCCCAACGATGATAGGTAAACTGAAGTTGGGAGTGTGAACGATGGGTTAAATTCAACATAGAGATAAAATTTAATTTCGCCTACGAAAATCGAGCAGTTAAATATTTATGGATTTAATTCCGCCAATGCGTTGATTGCATATGTTTCAAGTCAAATTCTTTTTTTTCTTAATTGCATTCAATTAATTACCCATCGTAAAATGCTAATTCCTAGAAGTGTGAGTGACTTACTACGCTATTTGTTTAATTTATTTAATTCTATCAGCGAATCATGACACTTTATTTTATTAAATTTGTACTGTTAAGTAGTGCGTGAATTTTTGAATTTAATGATAAATGAAAATTATGAAGAATCTTATTTTTATGATGTTGCTTGCATTGGCTAACTCCGTTTTTGCGAGCGAATCAGAAAGAAGAACAGTTGAAGAAATAGTGAGCAAAATTGCAGAGCCAACTATTCCGAACTATCAGATAAGTATTACCAAATTTGGAGGGAAAGGCGATGGTGCTCATGACAATGTTTCGGCATTTCAAAAAGCATTTCAACATTTATCAAAACATGGAGGTGGCTCCTTATTCATTCCGGCAGGCGATTACTATTGCGATGGTCCAATTCACCTCATTAGTCATTTGGAACTAAAATTTGAAAAGGGCGCTCGCTTGTTTTTTAGTAGTAATTATGAAAAATTCCTTCCAGCAGTTGAAACAAGTTGGGAAGGCACATTCATTTATAATTATAGCCCCTTTATTTATGCTAAAAACTGCACAAACATAAAGCTCAGTGGTGAAGGGGTTATTGATGGAGAGGCAAAAGACACCTGGGCAACTTGGCGTGCAAAACAAGCCACAGCGCAACAACGAAGTCGAAATTATAACCATGATCAAACCAATTTATCTCAGAGAGTATTTGGATCTGGTGACTATTTGCGCCCTCAATTGATTCAGTTTTTTGATTGTCAGAACGTCTTGATTGAAGGTATTCAATTGGAAGATTCACCTTTTTGGTGCTTACATTTATTGCGATGTGAGCAGGTGATTGTTAGAGGAATAAGTTTCGATGCATTTAATGCAAATAACGATGGTATAGACCCCGAATATAGTAGAAACGTGTTGATTGAAGATGTAACTTTCAATAATGGCGATGATAATGTGGCTATCAAAGCCGGTCGCGATGTTGAAGGACGATTAGCAGCACATGGAACAGAAAATATTGTAGTGAGAAATTGCTCTTTTAAAGGATTGCATGCTCTGGTTGTCGGTAGTGAAATGTCGGCCGGTGTGCAGCATGTCTATGTTGAAAATTGCACATTTGGGGGCTATTTAAAACGAGGTATTTACTTGAAATCAAATCCCGATAGAGGAGGATTTATTAAGCACATTTATGTGAACAATGTGGAATTTGGAGAAACCGAAGATTGCTTATTCATTACATCTTATTATCACAATCAAGGAGAGGGGCATGTCACTGTGTTTGAAGACATTTATTTTTCAAACATTAAATGCAAATCTGCCACAAATGCAGGTATTGTGTTGCAAGGATTTAAGAAGCATAAGTTGGAAGGTGTAGCGTTGAAAAATATTTATATTGAAAATGCTCATACGGGATTGAGCATGGAAAATACGGAAAATATTCGAATGAGCGATGTTGTTATCGGGAAACCAATAGGAGCACCTAGTGCCGTAGGTGTAAATGAAAATAAGAATTAATTTTAAATATTTAAGAGCTACACGTTCGCTTGTGTTAAATACAAAATAAGGAAAAAACTAAGCAGTGTAGAAATTTTACAAATCAAATGATAATCAAATGAAAAAAGGACTTTTATTTTCAGCAATATTTTTGCTGATTTTGAATGCGCATGCTCAGAGGTTGGTGAAACGTTCAGATATTACCATGTCGAACCTAGGAGATACTCAAATGTATGCTAATAAAAATGACGAAAAGAAAACACCACTAGATGGCAAGTGTAGGATTTTTAATGGCATTACAACTGAATACATTGATGCTAATTTTCTGAAAGGTTTCGCCGAAGGAAAGTGGGAGTATTATGTTGGAAATAGGCTGACTTTATCGGCAAATTTTCAAGAAGGATATTTAGAAGGCGATTATGTGGAATATTATGAAGATGATAAGATTTCATTGAAAGGGGCATATGTTAAGGGGAAACGAATTGGAAAATGGGAACATTTTAATCGTGATGGAAAACTTATTAGATTAGAAAATTGCGAAGATGGAAAATCATCTATAATGACAGACTATTATGCGAATGGTCAAATAAAAGAGGAAATATATTTTAAAGGTGGTAAAGAAAATGGCTCAACAAAGCGATATGATGAAGAAGGAAAGTTATATGCCAATTTGAATTATGTCGATGGAAAACAAGTGGGCAAGCAATATCAAAGTATTTCAAGCAATACAGGCGATTATATATTGAACAGCAATTATAACGAAGAAGGACGTTTACATGGTGACTATGAGGAAATATATGTCAATTTTAATACACCAAAAGAAACAGGAACTTATCGAGATGGTCAAAAAGATGGAACGTGGAAAAAATTTAAATCAGATGGAACAATCACACTTTCTGAGGTCTTTGAAAAAGGAAAATTAAGAAAGAAAACAACTTTCTATAATGATGGTACTGTGGAGTTGGAACAAGCTTTCTTAGATGGTAGATTGCATGGAACATCGAAGAAATTTGAATATGGTGGTGATTTTAAGTATGAGAAGAACTATGTGAATGGGATAGAGGTAGGAAAGCAAGTTCAAATTATTTCGAGCAATACAGGAAGCTTCAAGATGGAGTATATGCTTAATGAATTCGGAAAAAAAGAAGGCAAATACTTAGAGGTTTATATTGACGGCAATGAAGTCAAAGTAGAAGGTGAATATGTCAATGATAAAAAAGAGGGTGAGTGGACTAGTTACAGAAGAGGGCGATTAGATGCTATGGAAACATATAAGAATGGGACACTTCAGGGAAAACAATCACATTATGTAGAAAATAAAGATGGCGATTACATTGTGACTTTCAATCTTGATGATAAAGGTAGAAAGGAAGGAGCTTATGAAGAAGTGTATTTTTCAGATAAGAGTGTTAAGAAAAAAGGGCAATATCTGTATGGCGACGAAGATGGCTTTTGGCAATATTACAGCCATGGAAAGATGATAAAGGAAGAAAAGTATGATAGAGGCAAGTTGCTAGAAACCAGAATTATTGAATAAGGCAAGCCGATTTGAACTTTCATTTGAAATGAATAACATGATTTTCATTTAAGCTTTCCAATTCACCATATCGAACGATGACGGAATGATATCGATGTGGCAAGTAACAAGAATGCCGCCTTTCAGCATGTTGAAAGGCGGCATTTTAACTAAAAGAAGTTTGTTTATTCTTTAGAAGTTTTTGTGTTGTTGGTAGAAATTGAAGTTTCGTAACCAAGATTTTCAAGCTTGTTTTGCAAAGCAGCACTCGAGTTTTTATCGGCTCTATACTTCACTTTTACTTGCTTGCTTTCTAAATCAACCGATACATCTTTCACGCCTTTTTCATAAGGGATTATACTCATGATTTTTGCTTCGCATGAGTGGCAATCGATAGCGCAGTTGAAAGTGACTTCTGCCACATATTTTGATTTTTTTTATGTTATTTATTTAGCTTGAATTCTAAATGCTCCTAGTAAGATGATGGTTGATAAGATAATTTTTTTAATTTTTTTTCTATTTTGATTTTTTAATTTATGATATTTTAAAAAATTTTATTT
>JBKEAC010000048.1:0-5243 GCA_047971925.1 Mangrovibacterium sp. | reverse complement strand
TTTATATCGAAAACCTTCACTAAAATATCGAAAACCTTCAAGTCATATAGGCTTTGTGCTACTAGAAGGGGTAAAAATACAAGTTATGTTCAGATTGTTTATGTATATTTGTTTGAAATAATTGAATTATAAATGAATGACAATAAAATCATGATCAAACTAAGAACAACACTTTTGTTAATGCTATTTGCTGCTGGTTCGGCTTTCGCGCAAAGCAAGCAAATTGCGAGCCCCGATGGAAAACTAACCGTAACTATCGATGATAAAGATGGCAATGTGCATTATGCGGTAAACTACAATGGCGTAGTATTTCTTGAAGAATCGCCACTCGGATTAAAAACCGACATTGGCGACTTCACCAAAAACCTTTCACTTAAAGAAGAAGTGAAGACCAAAGAAGTGCACGATAATTATAGTATTCCTACTATAAAAGCCACCAATGTGAGCTATCATGCCAATCAGGGAGTTTTCACATTTGAGCAAAAAGGTAAATCGGTGATGAGTATTACATTTCAAGTGAGTAACAATGATGTGGCATTTAAATATGCGCTCCTTCAGCATGGCGACACCCGTTGTGCAACTATCTTTGAAGAAACAACTGGTTTCAACTTTCCGCAAGCAACTACCACCTTTCTTTCTTCACAAAGCGAACCTCAAGGCGGTTGGATGCGAACCAAACCAAGTTATGAAGAACCGTATGTGGCAGATGATGCTATGGGTAAAAATGGAAGTAACAACGAAGGATATACTTTCCCCTGTCTATTTCGCAATAGCACCAATGGCTGGTTGCTTATCTCAGAAACAGGCGTGAGCAGCACCTATTGCGGTAGTCGATTAATGGGAGGAAACCAATCGCTCTACACAATTGGCTATCCGATGGAGCGCTCATATAACGGTCACGGCACGGTGGCACCAGGCATTTCACTTCCGGGAGAAACCCCTTGGCGAACAATTACTGTGGGTGAAACTCTAGAACCTATCGTGGAAACCACCATTGCCTATGATGTGGTGCAGCCCCTTTATGAGGCTTCAGTGGAATATACTTACGGTTGCGGAAGTTGGAGCTGGATTATTGGTCAGGATAATAGCATTAACTATGAAGATCAAAAGAAATACATTGATTTCACAGCTGAAATGGGTTGGACTTCGGTGCTGGTTGACAATTGGTGGGATAATAACATCGGACGTGATGGCATGGCGAAGCTCTCGAAATATGCGCAGGAAAAAAATGTAAAACTTTTCATCTGGTATAATTCAAATGGCTATTGGAACGACGCACCTCAAACGCCTCGCAACATCATGAATAACTCCATTGCTCGTAAAAAAGAAATGAAATGGTTGCAAAGCATCGGAGCAAAAGGAATTAAAGTCGATTTCTTTGGCAGCGACAAGCAAATGACCATGCAACTTTATGAGGATATTCTTTCCGATGCCAATGAATATGGGCTACTTGTTATTTTTCACGGTTGTACTTTGCCAAGAGGTTGGGAAAGAATGTATCCGAATTTTGTGGCCAGTGAAGCCGTCTTGGCTAGCGAGAATTTGAACTTCACACAAGAAGCTAACGATAAAGAAGCATTTAATGCGTGTTTGCATCCTTTTATCAGAAATGCAGTGGCAAGCATGGATTTTGGAGGAAGCACTCTTAATAAATACTACAATAAACACAATGAAGCAGGCAAAGGTGGAGGAACTCGTGTTACTTCCGACGTGTTTGCTTTGGCAACGGCTGTGTTGTTCCAAAGTTCCATGCAACACACCGCCATGGCACCAAATAATTTGCACGATGCACCACAATGGGCTGTCGAATTTATGAAAGCGGTGCCAAGCACATGGGATGAGGTGAGATTCATCGATGGTTATCCGGGAAAATATGTAGTGCTGGCTCGTCGTCATGCCGATAAATGGTATGTGGTGGGCATTAACGCTCAAAAAGAAGCGGTTAACATCAATCTCGATTTGTCGATGTTTGAAGAAGGGGTAACGCTAAATCTGTATCAAGATGATGCAGCATTGAATGGGTCTAAAACAGAAATCAAGCTAAAAAAGTCGAAAAAGTTAAAGCTTACTATGCCATGTAATGGTGGTTTTGTGGTGAAGTAATTATTCATCCAAATGAGCAAAATGAACGCAAAGACACGAAGGCGGAAAGCCGCAAGGGTTAACCCCTTTTGCTTATCGTCAAAGAGCGCAAAGGGCTGCCTGAAAAAGCAACGCTTTTTCTTTCTTCGCCTTGTGTCTACTTCAATATAAATCTTGGAGACTTCGTGTCTTTGCGACTTTGCGTTCATTTTTGGCGGTGAATAGTTACACATCTAACCAATAAAATATAGAAATATGAAAAGAATAATTCTAACTTTAGCCGTCGGCCTGTCGCTATTGGCCTGTAGAAACAAGCAACAAGAGGCGGCTGAAAATATACGAAAACAGAACTTCGATTTTGGGTGGAAGTTTTCACTAGGCGATGTGGCACAAGCCGAAAAACAAAACTTCGATGATTCCAAGTGGCGAGTACTCGATTTGCCCCACGATTGGAGCATTGAAGGTGAGTTCTCGAAAGACAATCAGAGTGGAAATGATGGCGGATATGTGCCTACGGGTGTGGCGTGGTATAGAAAAACTTTCGATGTGCCAGCCGATTGGAGTGCTAAGCGTGTGTCGGTTTATTTTGAGGGTTCTTACATGAATAACACTGTCTTCCTGAACGGCGATTCAGTGGGCTTTCATCCCTACGGATTCACCTCTTTTGAACTCGATTTAACAACTCATTTAAAAGCTGGTGAAAAAAATGTGATAGCTGTTCGGGTTGATAATTCGCAACAGAAGAATTGTAGATGGTACACAGGTTCGGGCATTTATCGACATGTGTGGCTTCAAGTGAAAAATAAGGTGCATATTCCCAATTGGGGCGTGCAAGTTTTTACCGAAAAAGTTGAAAATAATCGAGCAACAATTCGCTTTAAAACGAAGCTCCGAAATGATGAGCTTAGCGATAAGCAGCTTGTTGTTCGTACTGGAATTTACGATAAGGAGAATGACACATGCTTACAAGAACATCGAAAAGTTACCTTAGCGTCTAATCAAACAATGGAATTGAGCACCCAATTAAAAGTTGAAAATCCGAAGCTTTGGAGTGGGGAAACGCCTTTTCTCTATGATGTGATTGTTCAATTGCTTGATGGCGATGTGGTGCTTGATGAACTGCATATTCCTTTTGGCATTCGAACTATTGCCTATTCAGCCGATGGCGGATTTCTGTTGAATGGCGAAAAAATACAACTTAATGGAGCTTGTATTCATGCAGATAATGGTGCTTTGGGTGCAGCCGCATTTAATCGAGCAGAAGAACGAAAAGTCGAATTAATGAAAGCTGCCGGCTTTAATGCCGTGCGAACAGCACACAATCCACCATCGGAAGCTTTGCTCGATGCTTGCGACCGATTGGGCATGTTGGTTATTGATGAAATTTATGATGGCTGGAGAGCTAGCAAAACTCCGCATGATTATTCCACACTAATCGATGAGTACTGGCAGAAAGATGTGGAGGCAATGGTGCTTCGTGATTTAAATCACCCCTCGATCATTCTTTGGAGTAGTGGCAATGAAATTATCGAGCGCACTAGCGAGGAAGCTGTGCAGACAGCTAAGATGCTGAATGATTATATTCGTAAGTTAGACCCATCACGCCCTGTAACAGCAGCCCATGCTAGTTGGGGGCAGGGGTGGAGTGTGTTCGATTCGCTAATGGCACAATTCGACATTGTGGGCTATAATTATTATATGCATGAAGCAGAAAATGACCACGAACGTGTGCCCAATCGAATGATAATACAAACAGAATCATATCCCCGTGAGGCTTTCAGGAATTGGGCTATGGTCGATAAGCATGAATATATCTTTGGCGATTTTGTGTGGACAGGTATGGATTATTTGGGAGAATCGGGCATTGGTCGCTTTTATTATGAGGGCGAAACACCAGGTGAACATTATGAAAGGGATATCTTCCCTTGGCATGGTGCCTATTGTGGTGATGTTGACCAAATCGGTTGGCGAAAACCAATTTCGCATTATCGAAGCATGCTCTATAATCCCGATGGCGAAAAATTATATTTATCAGTGAAAGAACCCAGTGTGGAAGGTCGTAGAATTAAAGAAACCCTATGGTCGGTGTGGCCAACTTGGGAGAGTTGGACATGGAATGGGCATGAAGGAAAAGACATTGATGTGGAAATTTATTCGCGTTATCCTGCTGTTCGTTTGTATTTGAATGGAGAACAAGTGGCAGAAAGAAAAACGGGCTATGATGAAGAGTTTAAAGCGATTGTTCGTCTTCCTTATCAGCCGGGTGAATTGAAAGTTGTGGGGCTGCTCGAAGGACAAGAGTGCGATGAACATTGCTTGAAAACGGCTAGTTCGGCGCATGAAATTCGCTTGAGTGCCGACAAAACTAGCTTGATTGCCAATGGGCAGGATTTAGCTTATATCACGGTGGAACTGTATGACGAAAATGGGGTGCATCAACCTAATGCCGATAATTTATTGCAGTTTGCGCTCGAAGGTGAAGGAGAAATCATCGGTGTAGATAACGCCAATTTGCAAGACATGATGTCTTATAAAGGAAACGAACGAAAAGCATGGAAAGGGCGTGCTCTTGTCATTGTGAAGAGTTCACGACAAGCGGGCGAAATTAGGCTTGTTGTTAGTTCAGAGGGAATGGAGAATGCGACGCTGAAGCTTATCAGTCAGTAAGAATATGGAAAAGCACTTGCCTTTAGCTTGGTGTCAATCTATTTGTATCCCTCCGACCAACTACATATATCAATCCCCGATAAAATTATTGCAAATTATCGGGGATTATATTTTTCAGTCTAGTTTAAGATTTCCAGGGAGGAGTTCTGCAAGCTTGCTGACTTTATAAGTTGGGATTACTTCGAGCACCTTGCAGAGCCATTTGTATGGATCCACATTATTCTTCTGTTTTTTCTGGATGGTCAACTTTTCCACTGTCTGCGAAAGACTGTCATAGCCTGATGTCAATTGATTGTTTTTCGAAGAAAGCTGAGTAACTTCCGAAGAACGATGTGGTTCTCTCGACAATATTGCGCTTGGCTCAATCCGCTTCCTTGCCATAAGTGGTAATGCCTACGCATCCATGTTTGCTCGCGTTTCTCTATTCTATTCATGTGCGCAAAGGAAACGAGTTTCCCAGCGGTGAAAAAGATGTAGTTGGTTGGAGGGATACC
>JBKEAC010000047.1:0-1791 GCA_047971925.1 Mangrovibacterium sp. | reverse complement strand
TCTTCATAAAGAGCTGCTGCCAAATCGTACTTTCCAATCTGTTGGAAAACATCCGCCAAAGTCAATTTATACCATTTATTCTGCGGATTCACATCAACCGCCTTCGTAAAGAGCAAGGCTGCACTGGTAAGATCTTTTTTATTGTAGTGCAAACGCCCCATTTCATACATGGAAACAGCCGATAGAGGGTCGATTTCTAAACAACGGGCAAGAAGTTGCTGCGCAGCATCGAAATTTCCAAGTTGTTTTTGATTTAGAGCCTCAATAAAAATATATTCAAATTCACTCTTAGCCTCTTGCGACAAAGGTGTTTCAGAAATAGCTGCTATTTTGATCTTCTTAGTCTTACTTTCACCACTAACCGTGCTTTGTGCTAAGACTGTTGAACCAAGAGCAAACATTAAAATTGCCCCAGCTAGTATACCTTTTAACTTCATAGATTATTTTTTTCCTGTATGACCAAAACCGCCAGCCCCACGATCGGATTCAGATAAAATCTCAACTTCATTCCATTCAATTTTTTCATGCTTGGCAATAACCATCTGACAAATTCGTTCGCCATGCTCCACGGTAAAATCCTCATCGGAAAGATTCACCAAAATAACTTTTATTTCGCCACGATAATCGGCATCAATTGTTCCTGGAGAATTAAGCACCCCCACTCCATGTTTTGCTGCAAGTCCACTTCTTGGTCGAATTTGAGCTTCATAGCCATCGGGCAACTCAATGAAAATCCCCGTGGGAATCATGGCACGCTGCAAGGGTTTCAGTAAGACGGGCGATTCAAGATTGGCACGCAAATCAAGCCCTGCCGACTGCATGGTGGCAGCTGAAGGTAGCTCGTTGGTTGATTTATTTATAATATTTATCAGCATTTTAATTTAAATCATCGATTAGATTATTCTTTGTCTATTCTAAGAAAAATCAAATATAGCATTTTTTGAAGCAGAAATCGCTATTTAAACGCATTTTAATAAAATAATGCACCTTTTGCGCGATAGCACGCAAATAAATTTAAGGATAAATGTCGATATATTATTACATCAACAATTCAGGGTTGTGGTTCATGTTTGCAAAAATTCCAATCATATAAATTGCGTGAATGGAATAATCCCGAATGGCAACATCAACACGCCCAATAAAGGGCGTTCCGTAGAGACGCATTAAATGCGTCTTACCGCGTGATTGTGGGCGTGAATGCGTGAATGCGATAAGGTGTGATAACAAAGGGGCGCGAGCCCTGTGGTCTTTGTAGCAAATAAGCACACAGCAACCCAGCGTTCCCAGCCCCATACGGGGCGAAACCTTATTAGCCCCAGATTTCAATCTGGGGGAACAAGCACGTGCATCCACATGAGCGCCGATAGGTGCGAAACCATTTTTGCGTGTTTGTAGGCGTGAATACCATGCGGGTTTAATTGCCATTCGGAAAAATACAATCGAACATTTGCGATACATTATATATAGGTATGTTTTTTCATGCTCATCGGATTTGCAAAATGCGTCTGAAAAAATTTTTTCACGTCCATTCCCGTTTTAAGACCGTTGCATGGCATTCAATTTTTTTGTATCTTTACGATATGAAACAAGAACATCAACCGACCTTGGCAGATAGCATGTGTAATCCAAGGACACGTAAAATAAAACGCACATTCTTCACACAAGTAAATCAGTTGTTAGATTGGGATTCTATAAGTATCCTGATAGATTCCAGCTATCAAAAAGGCAAGAGCGCAACAGGCAAGCCCTCATATGATGGTTTGCTGCTATTCAAAATGTGCTTACTCCAGT
>JBKEAC010000046.1:0-30495 GCA_047971925.1 Mangrovibacterium sp. | reverse complement strand
AACATATGGATTAAAGAGACAATAAACAAAGACCGCTTTCGAGATTATGCAACATCCAACCCGCTTTACATGCATGAATATGGTCATTCCTTTGACAGCAGACGATATGGATTATCCTACTTATTTGCCATCGGAATACCAAGCGTAAGAAGTGCAGCAAATTCCACGAATAATTCGCATAGGTCTTTTTGGACAGAAAAAAGAGCCAATAGAGACGCCGCAAACTATTTTGGAAAATATTATGGAGTTGATTGGAGGGATACGCACCAACTCGAATTTTTTGCGCATCAATACATTTAGGGGACGTCTAAAAATTAGCTGCTAGGTCATTTTTATTTTCTGAGGAATAGATTTTATGTTGATTGTAGAGATGCATTGAAAGGTGTCTCTAGTAGTGTTTAAATGAAAACTCATTTTTAGAACTCCCCCTTTAGATTTCTGTTGCTCGATTTTTTCAGGGAGTGCCAAGTGGTGGCACTCCCTTTATTTATCAGTGTTGAAATCTACTGAAAACAACATTCATAATTTTCTTGATTGCAGTTCGAGTATGCCAAAATTGCCTGTGCTTTTCAGCTTGCCAAACTATCAATCTGCACATGAAACGAGCCATGAGCTTAGGAATCTCACACACGAGCATGACTATAATGGCGAGTTACATCTGACAACTAAAGAATAAATTATAAACAGATGAAAATAATTATTTTTTATGCAAAGTATATTTATTGATTTTTGTCAAGTGCTGATTCGAAAATTTCTTTGTATATTGCACCACAATTAAGAGTGGTTTGTTTAACATTAACCTAACACCTACATCACGACAAACAGCCTGTAACTTTCCGCAATTATTAAAGCACAGTAGATGATTACGAACGAAAAGGGAAAATGAATCTCCAGCCCTGCATGTCGAAACAATGTGAAAACCGAGGTTCAAAAAAAAACAAAACCGCAAGCATGGAAACTTATTACCTTTTTTTGCTTGCATAATATTTACAATTATGAATTATTTTAATCAATCAATCAATCAATAAGATTGAGTTTTTTAACTCTTCTTATTGTAGCATTCACTTTTGTGAGCTGCAACAAAGAAGATGACTTAGGAATTGAAAACACCCCGCCCGAAACTGAAAACTCGGAAAATATGATGGTGTTGGGAGCACAACTAGAAAACCCCTATTCGGTAGAAAATATGCAAAAAGCACTGCAAGAATTGCAATCTTCAGGAATGACTCTAAAATCTAACATCGTGATTGAGCCTACACATTTATATGTGCGCTTTCTGCCTGCAAGTGAAGAAGAGCTACAGATTTTAAAGGCCGACACACTCTTAGAGTTATATAGTTACCCTTTAGATTATGAAATCGGCGAAGGAGGAAGTTACTACCAAGATCCCTCACTCCCCGATTCCGTTATCACTTGGCAATACACCACGGTAGCTCCTAATTATGAATTTCCAAATATAAAATACGAGCTGCTTTGCGAACTCTTCCTCTTAGAAGAGGATGATGACGATTCAGCTGAAATTTCCACAAAAAATGGGAAAATAAATCTCTTAGATTGGGAGGCGCTAGAGGATAAGTCGTTAGAACTCACTGGAAACCTAGATGAGGGTTCAGATGACTTAACCGAGAAAGCTAGCAAGTGGCGACCTGCGGGATGTATCACCATGTGGGATGAATGTTCAAAATCAGCTTGGGTGCCTATTGAAGGACTTGAAGTGAGAGCTCGCAGATGGTTTACTACACATAAGGGAATAACAAGCTCTACCGGAGCATTTTCATGCGATGGAAGATTCCGACGAGATGCTAATTATTCATTTTCATGGGAACGTTACAATTTTGAAATCAGAAATTCGGGGAATGCAACAGCGCAATATAATGGTCCGAAGAAGCGAGGCTATTGGAGCTATGATATAGTGGAAGCAAGAGATGCGATGCAAGTGTATCATGCCACCATTTTTCGAGCTGCTTATCACTATTATTATAAAGACATAAACAGCTTACGCCGGCCACCGCAAAACAGTTTTTGGAAGACGCAACTCAAAATACGAGCCTATTACGAAGAAAATACAAGTGCAAATGGCAACCATGCTGCATGGCGCCGGTTCTTAGGCTTGGGTAGCGCAGTGAGAATCTACAATCCACAGCGTGCCACACAAGACATCTATGGAACAACTATACACGAATTGGCTCATGCTTCGCATTGGAATATGAGTAGTAGCACTTTCAATGACACCGAAACCATTGTAAAAGAATCATGGGCTAGAGGCGTGCAGTTGGAGTTGACAAGAATGGTGTATCCTGATTATAAAGGTGGATCAATCATTCGTCCATATTATACTCAAGTGGTAGTAGATATGATAGATTTACCTTTTGACAACAATAACGGATCAGAATTGCTATCTCAGGATAATGTTTCTGGCTACACAATAAAAGAGATAGAAGATGCCCTAAAAGGACAGAAAACCTGGAATGGCTGGAGAGATAACATTAAAAACAAATACAACAATGAAACAGAGAAATATTTGGATGCTTTATTTGAGCATTGGGGTAATTAGTTGCATATTATCAGGCTGCAAAAAACAAGTGGAATATATTATTAATGCAGACATTATTTATAAAAATGAAACACCTCATACTCTTAAATATTTTCAGTACTCTTCTATTGATAATTATAGTTTTTTGGTATTTGAGTTATTACCAAATG
The DNA here is from genome assembly GCA_047971925.1 of Mangrovibacterium sp. GTDB lineage: Bacteria > Bacteroidota > Bacteroidia > Bacteroidales > Prolixibacteraceae > JBKEDC01. The sequence goes on along the minus strand of JBKEAC010000046.1, from coordinate 27,792 downwards.
CAGAAAAAGTATTCGAGATAAGGGGTGATGGAGGACATGAGAATCCTTCCGGAGTTAATGATTATATTGGTATTTTTGAAGGCTTACAAGGTAATGATGGCGTTTTGATTCAATATGATGGTAATAAATGCTTGGTTTACAAAGCGGGAGAAGGTTCTACAACAGAAAACTTTCAACAAAGCTATGAGAGCCAAAAAATAAACGATAGGTACTATGCATTCACCTACACCTTTAGCAATGAAGAATATCAATCGGCAGTAGATTGTGCCTCGCCATAATCGTTAACATTAAAAACAAATACGACAATGAAACAGAAGGATATTTGGATGCTACTTTTAGCTATTGGAATAGTAAGTAGCTTAATGTCTTGTAATACAATAGTGGATGGAGGATACATTTTGGAGTTCCGTATAATAAATAACACTGAAGCCGATTTGTCAATAGCTGTTTTTAACAAATCGATAAGCGACTCACTTTATTATCAGAGTGAATACAACATTTCAAAGAATGACACTTTGATTCAAGAATATGAACCTGTGTTTGGATCTACTCTTGGATTGATATCTTTTGCAGACTCTGTTGAAATTATCTTTGGAAATACTCGGAAAGTGAGTTTCGGAGAAGAAACAGAATCCCCCTTTAATGTTATTTACACTTTTTATAACAACTACATTGAAGAGTTAATTCCTCAGCGTCGTAGCATAAATACCTACACCTTTACCGAGGAAGATTACAACAATGCCCTGCCTATAGAAGACGGCGAGGAATAGAAATTTCAAGGAGAAGCGCATTTTTGTGCTTCTCCTTGCTTTGACACTTAAAAAAATAAATACGACAATGAAACAGAAGGATATTTGGATGATACCTTTTCTTATTGGGCGACTAAATATTTTTTATGCAAAGTATATTTATTGATTTTTGTCAAGTGCTGATTCGAAAATTTCTTCGTACAATTGCACCACAATTAAGAGTGGTTTGTTTAACATTAATCTAACACGCACATCACGACAAACAGCCTGTAACTTTCCGCAATTACGGTTGCAGATGGCTTATTGGGAGCAGCAATTTCAGGAACTATGTGCGCCGCAGGAGGCTCAATTCAAGGATTTTTTGGCGGAATTGCTAACGGATTTACATGCTCTGCTTTTGATTTTAAATGCATGATGGGTGATTACAACAAAATAGCATGTGTTGATTAAATAAATAAATAAATAAATAACAATGAAACAGTTTCTTTTATTCTTTAGCCTGCTTCTAATGACGATAGCAGGTCGTAGTCAGGATAGTAAGTATGCACTAGAAATCACTAGCGTGGCAGGTGTTAGTTGGTTTTCATCATTAAGTGCAATTGACAGTAAGCTTACTGCAAATAGCTTCCCTTCGCTCACTAACGATTTAGATTTAGTGCAATCGGGCGGTGGGCACTTCACCTTTAAAATAAAAAGATGGGGAATACTTGCTGGTGGAAGCACTTATAACATTTCAAGCAAAGCGAACGCTAATGGGCATTATTATAATGGCACTTCCGAAAGCTATGATCTTGGAGTTAGCTATGATGTGATTCAAGCGAAATGGTTCACTTTTGCTCCCTACTTTTGCTTGGGGGAACATAATGCCCTGATTTATCTCGATTATGAATTTGCAAATAATGTTAATCCCACATCGCTCCGCATCACGGCACGAGAATCCACATGTACATTCGGTGGAAAATGCTACTTTCGAGTTGGAGCGTGGAAAGATTACAAATGGCAACTTTTTATTAATGGCGAGGTGTTCTACAAATTATCAGTCAATGGCACCTGGCGATTTGATGACAAGCTTATCGACTCGGAAGATTTCAATCTAAGCAATACTAGTGTGATGGGCGGTTTGTCTTTGCGATATTCGTTTTAGATGAACATGCTAAAAGAGGGTGTGCAAAGTTATTTTTACACACCCTCTTTACTTTTTCTTTGGTGAGTGAAATTTTAAAAATCAAGCATAATGTCGCCGAACGGTTGAATTATAATTTAACAAATCCGCAACCCTGAACCACATGCGCATGGCAATGCGTCACTACGGAACGTCTTTTTTTTTCTTTGTCGTTTTACTTACCGTTAGGTGCGGGAGGGATTGCAGCGGAAATCCTTTTAAGTGGGCTCTGGTTCTTGCCCACTTAAAAGATTGGAGCGGAAAGCCCGACGGCATGGCGACGGAATGCGGAGCGGATGAATGCCGGCACGCCCAGCTGAAAGGGAAAATCACTTTCGGAGGGTTGAAATTGTGATAGAAGTTGTTTTTGGGTAAGCTATTGGTGTGTGATTTATTTTTTAAAAGAAGAATTTTAAAGACATTGTGAGGCAAAATATTATCGAAAACCCATGATTTTGCCTATCTTTGCGCTAAAGGAATTAGTCACCTGAAAAACGATGATTCATGCAACAAGAACTAGACAATGAGCTTTATGATAAGGCTGAGTTTCTGTTGAAGTATGCCACACATCTCATGGGTTGTGGGGTTCACACTTCACGAGTGCTTAGAAACACTAAGCGCATTGGGGAATCATATGGATATGATGTGGAGCTTGGGGTTTTCAATCTTCATGTGATACTTACGTTGAAGGATGAAAGGCGTCATGTTCAAATAACGGAGATGGCGAGGGTTGATCATTTGGCAATTAATTTTGAACACAATGCGCGATTGAGTGCGTTGAGTTGGAATTGCTATGATTATCATTATGATTTTTCAGAACTTCAACAACGGTATGAGCGGATAATAAATACTCCACGATTAGATAAATGGAAAACGCTTTTATGGGCGAGTGCAGCCAATGCTTCTTTTTGCAAGCTTTTTGGAGGTGATTTATTTTCTGTGCTCACTGTTTTTTTTGGTACGGCAGTTGCCTTTTATTTTCGCACATGCTTAGCAAAAAGGCATGTGAATGTTTATTTGCAAGTTTTTTCGGCAGCCTTTTCGTCATCATTATTTACTTCAACTAGCTTGCTTTATGAGAGTACATCGAGCATTGCGCTAGCAACCAGCGTGCTATTTCTTGTGCCTGGCGTTCCACTCATTAATGGGGTTATCGATATGATTGAGGGGCATGTTCTTACAGGATTTACCCGATTAATTAATGCTTTGTTGTGGATTATTTCGCTGGCTATTGGTTTAGGATTAACGCTAATAATTACGAAAGGAGCTTTGGCATGATTGTAACAGAAATTATCATTGACATGGTTTTCGCAGCTATTGCAGGCATGGGTTTTGGAGCAATTTCAAATCCGCCAATTCGGAGTTTTAAGTTTATCGCTATCTTAGCATCGGTTGGGCATGTGTTGCGCTATGTACTAATGAATTATTTTGATATTAATATTTCTACGGCATCATTTTTTGGAGCGTTGTTAGTGGGTTTTGGGAGTATAATATTAGGGCGAAGAAATAAAGTTCCGGCAACGGTATTGAGTATTCCAGCACTTTTGCCTATGATTCCAGGAAAGTTTGCCTATAACATGGTTTTTTCGCTCATCATGTTTATGCAAAATTTAGATAATGATGAATTGAAGGCTAAATTTATGGATATGTTTTTTTCGAATACGATTATTGCGGGGAGTACTTTGTTTTTGTTAGCGGCAGGAGTTTCACTACCCATGCTGATGTTTCCAAAATATACGCTTTCATTCACGAGAAATTCAAAATATTATTAAATTAGCACTTTTTTAGGCGGAGTTGCAACAAAGAGGGAAATGAGCTGTTGAAATAGCAGAAATAAAGGATTAATGATTACGATAATATCACCGGCAAAGTTACTTGATTTTAGTAAGACAGAGAGCGACCTGCAACACACGAATGTTCAGTTTTCAGCAGAAGCCGTGCAGATAAATGCGCAGCTTAAGAAGAGAAGTGTCATTGAGCTTATGCATTTGCATGGCATTTCTTTTGATTTGGCAGCTGAAAATGAGCGTCGCAATCAGGATTGGGCATGCACGTTTTTGGCAGATCGGGGGAAGCAATCGTTGTTAGCATTTGATGGTGCTGTTTATCGAGGAATTGATGCTAGTAGTTTTGGGCATGAAGATTTTGAATTTGCGCAGCGTCATTTGCGCATACTTTCGGGGCTTTATGGCGTTTTACGTCCGTTAGATTTGATTGAGCCTTATCGTTTAGAAATGGGGACATCGATTAATATATTAGGCAAAAAAAGCCTTTATGATTTTTGGGAAGAAAAGATTACAACAGAAATTAATCGATTAATGGAGCTTAATGATGGAGTTTTGATTAATTTAGCATCGGAAGAATATTTTAAGGTAATTGATAGAAAGAAAATAAAAGGTCGTATAATTACACCGCAATTTAAGGAAAAAAGAAATGATACATATAAGACGATTGTTATTTATGCCAAGCAAGCACGAGGGATGATGTGTCGTTTTATGATTAAGAACAAGTTGCAAATTGCTGAAGAGCTCATGGCATTCGACTATGAGGGGTATTATTTTAATAATGATTTGAGTAAGGGTGATAATTGGATTTTTACACGCGACAAATAACACTAAATGGAAGTTATATATAATGAAAAAGGGAGTGGATATCAACGGGTAGACCACTATGAAGATGAAACTACGGTTCAAATGAGTGAGCATTATGCTCAAATAATTAAGCTAGCAGGCGAGGATATTCATCGTGAAGGTTTAGAGAAAACGCCATTGCGAGTTGCTAAAGCAATGCAATATTTATTACAGGGCTATCAGCAAGATCCACATCAGATGTTGCGTGATGCGATGTTTAAGGAAGATTATCGTCAGATGGTTATTGTGAAAGATATTGAGATTTTTTCAATGTGTGAGCACCACATGTTGCCATTTATTGGCAAGGCTCATGTTGGATATATTCCGAATGGATATATTACAGGTTTGAGTAAAATTGGTCGAGTGATTGATGCCTATGCTCGACGATTGCAGGTTCAAGAACGTTTAACCACTCAAATTAAAGAATGTATTCAAGAAACGTTGAATCCGCTAGGTGTGGCAGTTATTATTGAGGCTAAGCACATGTGCATGCAAATGCGAGGTGTTCAGAAGCAAGAATCAACCACGGTAACATCGGATTTCACAGGAGCATTTGAGCGAGCAGCAACAAGAGAAGAATTTATTCAATTAGTACGAGGTTTTAAGATTTAAGTTTTTGTTTGCAGCACAAGAAATGTGCGCAAGCAGAAAAATGCTAACAATTAAATGATATACTTTATAAAAATGAAAACAGTAAAAAAAATTAGTAGTTTAATGATGGTGCTTTTCATGGCGATGAGCATTCAGTCATGCACAAGCAATCAAGCAAAAAGAGAAGCGAAGAATGCACAAGAAGCCATTAAGCAAGAAATTAAGCAATTTGCTTACCCCTTGCCGTCGCTATTCGAATTAACAGAAATGCTAAGCGACATTGAAGCGGGTTATATTGTTACCCTTTCAAATGATCCTGCTCTGGCAAAGACCTATTTTTCAGATAAAGCAAAGGCTTTGAATTTGGGAAGTTATTCGTCGGATTTGGCCTATGCAATTACTTATAATAGTCAAGCGGAAGTGGAAGCTTATTTTGATGCTTGCGAGTTGTTGGTTCGCGATTTAGGATTTATTGATGCGTTTGAAAGTAATTTGCCTGACCAAATTAAGTCGAATATCAATAATAGAGAAGAACTTATTCGAATAGTTACCGATATGTTTGAAAAATCATATTCACGTTTGAATGAGCAAGGCAAGACTGAGATTTCTTATTTGGTTTTGGCAGGATCGGTTTTTGAGGGGCTGTATTTGGCAACAAACATTTCTGAAAATTCATATCAAAATCCAGAAATTGTGAAAGCGATTATTTCACAGAAAGAGTCGTTGGTGAAATTGCAAGAGCTAATGGAGTCGCACAAAGAGTCAGACATTGTGAAAGATGTTTATGAGCAAGTGGCAGCTATTAATAAAATATATGCGCAAACGGAAGGTTCTTCGGCAATGACTCAGAGCCAAATTGAGGAGCTAACATTATTTGTAAGAGAAGTTCGTGCCGTTTACACAAAATAAAAAATAAAAAATAGATTTTATTAAAGGTCTTTGCTTATCTTAGCAGAGACCTTTTTTTTAGGCAGTTTTAGGAGAGGAATTTCCCAAATAATGACTAATTAGAAGAGCTTGAAAATCTAACCCAAGAACCTGAAAACATGCATGAGAATATTATCGAAACGATCATTCGTTTATTTGCAATTATCACCGATACATCAAAGTTGAATGAAGAAAGCAGTACGCAACATGTAGAGCAGTATTTGAATGTATCATTCAATAAGGAGCTGGTGTTGAAATATATGCACATGTATGAAGGTTTTGTGGAATATTATCATGTGGTTCATCGAGAAATAGTTTATACCGATGAGGGTGAAGGAGCGCTTTATGCGAATCAGAAACATATTGGGAATATATGTAGAGGGGTTAGTACTCACAATGATATGCAAGTTCGTTTTTCTATTGTAAATCAGTTGCTCAATTTTATAAGTAGTGGACAAGGGGTTTATCGATTAGGCTTGCAAATCACTCAGATGGTGGCAAATCAGTTGAATATCGCTTATGATGATTATCGCAATTTATTTCATTTTGCAGTAGGCGAGATATCAGACATTGACAAAAAAGAATGGGTGTTGATATCCGATGGTAGAGCAGAGCCTATTTATCCCGATGTAAAGCACTTGTCGCGAGAATTGCAAACAGTTGAGATACGATTTCTACACATTCCAAGCATTAACACGCTATTTTTTAGATATAGTGGACCTCGAAATCTATATCTCAATGGGCATCGGCTAAATCAAAATTTGCTATATATTTTTCCTCAAGGAGGAATTTTGAAAACATCGCGCATGTTGCCTTTGTATTATAGCACAGTCATGTCGAAGTTCATTAAGAAAGAAGATCAGCCCACGGTTGCATTTAATGTTGATCGAGTGGAATATAATTTCAATAGAAGGGCTAAGGGCTTGCATGAATTGAGCTTTCAGGAGCAGTCGGGCGATTTGGTGGGTATAATTGGAGGAAGTGGAGTGGGGAAGACCACCCTGTTAAATGTGCTTTCGGGGAAATTGAAGCCCAGCAAAGGGCGAGTAACCCTAAATGGCTATGACATTCATGATAAATCGAATGAAGAAATACTCAGTGGAGCTATTGGATATGTTCCGCAAGATGATTTACTCATTGAGGAGCTAACGGTTTATGAAAACTTGAATTATAATGCTCAATTCTGTTTCGGAAAGATGTCGGAAGAGCAAATTAAGGCAAAAATTGAGCAGACCCTCATTGATTTTAATTTAGTTGAAGCTCGTGATTTGGTAGTTGGTAATCCACTTCGAAAGATATTAAGCGGGGGACAAAGAAAGCGCTTAAATATTGCGCTCGAATTAATGCGCGAACCCTCTTTGCTTTTTGTCGATGAGCCAACATCGGGCTTGAGTTCAGCCGATTCCGAAAAAGTAATGTATTTGCTGAAGAAGCAATGTTTAAAAGGTCGATTAGTTTTTGCCAATATTCATCAACCGGCATCAGATATTTATAAACTGTTCGACCGAGTAATTGTGATGGATGCAGGCGGAAGAGTTGTTTTCTTTGGAAATCCTAGAGAATCGATTACTTATTTTAAGAATGAAGCCAACTATGTTAATCCCGATGAGAGCGAGTGTTTAACTTGTGGTAATGTGAAGACCGAGCAGCCCTTGCAGATTATTGAAGCAAGGATGGTTGACCCGATGGGTAGGACCATTAGGAAGCGGAAAGTTTTGGCGGAAGAATGGTATGCAAAATATAAGGAGAAAGTTGAGCCAAGGGTTTTAGAGTTTATTCGATTAAACCCAGTGGAGAAAGAAATATTGCCGAGCACGCCTTTCCGCAAACCGAAGTGGATGGCACAATTTAAGTTGTTTTTCAAACGAGATTTTTCCTCGAAGATGGCAAATAAGCAATATTTAACGATAGCACTTCTTGAAGCTCCAATATTGGCAATGATTTTAGGCTTTTTCACTCGCTATGGAGAGGTTGGGAATTACATATTTAGTAAAAATGATAATATACCGCCATTTATTTTTATGAGTGTCATTGTTGCACTCTTTGTGGGATTGTCAATTAGTGCCGAGGAGATATTTAAAGATAGAAAAATCAGGCAGCGAGAAGAGTTCCTTCATTTGAGCAAAGGGGCATATCTTTCTGCAAAAATCATCATGCTCTTTGCCCTTTCGGCTTTCCAGATGCTTTGTTTTGCTGTGATTGGAAATTTATTATTGGGCATTAGTGGCTTAACATTCGGAACTTGGTTGGTGTTGTTTTCAACAGCTTGTTTAGCCAATTTATTAGGATTAAATCTTTCGGCGGGGCTTGATTCTGCTGTTGCTATTTATATTTTAGTTCCGCTCTTATTGGTTCCGCAGCTCTTGCTAAGTGGTGCGATTGTTGATTTTAATAAAATGCATCCTTCAATTAGCAATCCCGACCACACACCAATGATTGGTGATGCTATGGCTGCAAGATGGTCATATGAGGCATTGGCGGTGCATTATTTTGCCAATAATGATTATGAAAAGATATTTTTTGATGATGAAATAGCGAAAAATAAATGGAGCTTTTCTACGTTTTATCAGGTGCCAGAAGTTCGTAAGACATTACAGGTTTTTAATAAGTCTTTAGTTTCGAAATCGGAGGAGCAGATCATGTTATTAAAGCCAATTTTAATCACGTCATTGCATGATTTGAATAAAGACTATCCAATGTCGGAGAGGTTGAATGAGCACTTGCAGAAGTTTGAACTGGGCGAAGTAAATCATTTGCCCGATGAGGATTTTATGCTCTACTTGACCGATGCGCAAGAGGAATTTAAGTTGAAATATAATGACGCTAATAATCGATTAGAGGCTAGTTATAATCGTTTGCTTCATGATTTTGATGGTGACAAAAGAGCTTTAGAGAAGTTTAAAGAAAAATATACGAATGAGAAATTGAGTATTTTCACGCGAAATCAATATTCAGCAAAGAAGATAAATATATCGAAAGGGCACATTCGCCAAGCAGATGAATCGATTTTAAGAATGCCGTTAGAAAGTAATGGAAGGGCTCATTTTTATGCTCCATATAAAGTGATTGGCGAAAAGGAAATGCCAACGCTGTGGTTTAATGTTATGACTTTGTGGATTCTCACTGCATTACTATCGGTATTGTTATATTTTGATGTCCTTCGACGAGTAATTAACTCTGTTCAGAAGTGGAAAAAAGGGAAAGAAGAACATCAGAAAGAGATTCTGTTGGTGAAGTGATTTATTAGTTGATGGAAGTTCTTGGCAGAACGTAGCAGTGCTGTTCGATTCAATTATTGCGAGTAGTGCAGGGAAAAGGGCATTACATTTTATCCATGCTATTAATAGCTTGAACTCTTCTTAGGCGATTCATCAATCTGATTATTCGATGGACCTTCTCCTAGCGGTTCGATAAAAAACAAAGAAGGTATCCCGTTATCGGGATACCTTCTTTGTTTTTTTATGCTTATGCACTCAATGGGCTAACAATTTTCATTGTTAATTCTTAAAAGCAGCCAAGCCATCTTCTAAGAAGTTCACAAAGTTGTCGGGATTTAAGTCATAGGCTTTCGGCAGATTGAGTTTCTTTCCTTCATTATCGAGAAGAACATAGTAAGGTTGAGCATTAACACCAAATTTAGAAATCTGGAAGTCGGCAAATTTCTTACCAATAGTTTTCTTCACTTTACCATCATAAGTAGAAGTGACCCATTCCGATTCGGGCAAATCTGTTTTGTCGTCTACGTAAAGCGCAATAATCACAAATTTTTCTTTTAGCAAGTGAAGCACTCTAGGATCGCTCCATACATTTGCTTCCATTTCGCGACAGTTCACACAGCCGTGTCCAGTGAAGTCGATGAAAACGGGTTTGTTTAATGCCTTTGCACAAGCCATGCCTTGTTCGTAATCATAATACCCCTCTAATCCGTGAGGAAACCCATGCATGTGTTCAGCATATTTAGGTTTTTCACAAAGAGATGAATTGGCAGATGATGAGCCTAATGATCCCACATTGGCCATCTTGATTTCTTCGCGCACCAGCGATTGAATATTGAAACTGTGAGTTTGCATTGGAGGCAAATAACCAGAAAGAGCTTTTAATGGAGCCCCAATTAAACCAGGAATCATATAAGCCACAAATGAAAAGCTGAAGATAGCCAACATTAAGCGAGGAACCGAGATGAATTTCAAATCGCTATCGTGTGCAAATTTAAGTTTGCCGAGTAAATAAAACCCAAGGAGTGTGAAGAGAACAATCCAAATGCCCAAGTAGATATCTCTGTCTAACCAATTTAAATGATATGCCTGATCAATGATACTTAAGAATTTTAAAGCAAGAGCTAACTCAATAAACCCAAGAGTCACTTTTACGGCATTTAACCAGCCGCCCGATTTAGGTAAATTGCTCAACCACGATGGGAAGAACGCAAAGAGAGAAAAGGGGAGTGCAAAAGCAAGTGAGAATCCGAGCATGCCCACAATTGGTTTAAGAACTTCTCCACCTGCCGATTTCACTAAGATTAATCCAACAATCGGACCGGTGCAAGAGAATGAAACAAGAACCAATGTCAATGCCATGAAGAATGCGCCAATGAAACCACCTTTGTCGGCTCCCTTGTCGCTACGATTTACTAAAGCACTAGGGAGTGTGATTTCAAACATGCCAAAAAAGGAGAAAGCAAACAGAGTGAATACTAAGAAGAAAATCAAATTAGGAACCCAGTTTGTGCTGAGCCAATTGGCAATTCCTGGTCCGAAAATAAGAGCAATAAGAGTTCCGATGACAACATAGATGGCAATGATTGAAAAACCATAAAACAAAGCATGAAGTCGGCTTTCAGCTTTCGATTTACCTCCGTGCATAAAAAATGAAACCGTCATAGGTATCATTGGGAAAACGCAAGGAGTGGCAAGCGCAGTTAATCCAAAAAAGAAAGCCCCAAGGAAGAAAAGCCAAAGCGAAGAATCTTCTTGTGGATTAGGGTCGTTGGCAGGTTGAACATCAGCGACAGCTTGCGTAGGTTCCGATGGAGTGATTTCATTTTCATCTACTGGCACAGTTTGAGTAGTTTCCTCCTCCATGATTAGGGGTTCTTCTGGTTCAGTTGGAGCTGAAGTTGCAACCGGAGCATCCTCTTTTTTAGGCTCATTGATTTTTGCTGCTGTGCTTGTTGCGTCTGCTTTTTTAGGACTCACTTTAAAACTAAAATCAACATCAGTTGGAGGTAAGCATTGTTCGTCGTCGCAGCACATGAATGTAACATAGCCTTCTATGTTTGTCATGTTTGCATCTTTAATGCGAACACGTTGTGAGAAAGTTACTTCTTTTTCGAAGTAGCGCAATTGCATATCGAAGGTAGGATCGTGCTTATCGATTGGAGTTGGAGAAGTTGTCATTTTGCCAATCTTTTCGAATGCAGCCTCGTTTTCAAAAGTAAAACTTGTTGGAACAGGTCCATCATCGGGGAGATTAACATCATAGAGGTGCCAATGTTCGTCGATGGTAGCTTTAAAAGTAAGTATCACTTCATTGCCTTTTTCCACGGCATTGAATGACCACTTTACAGGTTCAAGTATCTGTGCGACAGAAACAAATTGAGCTACAATGAGCACAATTAAAATAATAAATTTTCTCATGAACTTTTTTGTTAGTGTGTTAAAATGTTTTTCAGGTATTGTAAAACAAAATAAATCGTTATTTATAGTTTTCCGAAAATCGATGTTTTTTACGGAATTAACTAAGTTGAGAACTGATTTTATTTAAGAAGCTGCTTTGCAATTGGCAATGCAACTTCTTAAATAATAAGGCTTATTCGGGTAATATTACGAAATCAAGCGTGTTTGCTTTTTTGAAAAAACGTTTAGCTGCTTTCTGAATATCCTCGGTTGTAATGCTATCTAGAAGTTCTAGATATTCTTCGGTATCCATGTTATCTTCGTTATATTGATAGAAGCTGCTAAGTTTCGACATCCAGTAGCTGGTGTTTTTAACTTGGCTTTCACTGTTTTTACGCATGTTTAGCACCACTTTGTCGAGGTCGTCTTGGCGAATTGAGGTTTGAGCAATTTCTAGTTCCTTATATACTAAAGATTTTAGATGGTCGGCTTTTTCTGGATCGCAATTGAAGCTGATAACCATGTTTAAATTGCTTTTCGGAATTTTATAGCCTTGAGCAGCCACTGAAACACCATAGGTTCCACCTTCTTTTTCGCGAATATTTTCAGTATATCGAAGGTTCAAAATTGATCCTAAAATACGATGGTGAATTGTTTTCTTGGCAGAATATTTTGGAGCTGTTTTTTGTTTGATTATCACAGTTGCTTTAGGTTCCTCCATAGCGATTTTGATGCGATGATCATTGTTGCCTTTAGGAAAGAAATCGCCATGATAAATCATTTTTTCTTTAGTAGTGTTGGTAGGAATGATTGATGCGATATATTTTTCCACGTAGGCTTTTATATCTTTTTCTTCCACATCGCCAACAATGATGAAGGTGTAGTCGGCAGGATTTGCAAATCGTTCTTTGTAGATTTCAACCATGCGATCGAAGTTCATGTCGCGAAGATATTCTTCATTATACTTGAACATGCGAGGATTCCCATTAGCCTCGATTGTGGCAATGGTGTCTTTCATTATTGCATCAGCGGTTTTTGTTTGAGCTTTTAAACGATCGATATTTTGTTTTTTCACACGATCAAACATGTCTTCATCGAATCGAGGTTCTCTGAAACGCATGTAGGTTAGCTGCATCATGGTTTCAACATCACCCATCGTGGTGTTTGATGAAACAGATTCACTGTATGTGCCAAAACGAAACGTGTTGCTAACCGATTTTCCTGTAAGAATTTGTTTAATTTGATCAGGATCATGGTCTCCAATTCCGTAGCTTTCAATGTAGGTTGTAGCTGCATTGAATGATGGAATATCTTTCACATCATAGAGCGATGAACCTCCGTTGCTTTGTGCTAATAGACTTACGGTGTTTTTGTCGTAATCGCAAGGTTTAAAAATAACTTTAGCACCATTCGATAGTGTCCATTCCTTAGTGCCTAGTTTGCTATTGATTTTTTCGGCGATAATTTTACCAGGAGTAGGATCTGAGCTCATCAGCTGGTTGTTTGTGAGTTCTTTCATCGCATATGGTTGAAGTGTTGCCGCTTCAACTTTAGCCATAATTTCTTCTATTTTCGACGAGGTAATGTAGAGTGAGTCTTCACTTGTTGGTGGACCAGAAACAATGTATGTTCTGTTTTTTCCGGTGAAATATTTAGATGCAATCGCTGCCACTTCTTCTTTTGTGATCGTTGGCACGATTTCTTTAGCGAAATTATAGTTAAAATCTTCTGATGTAACAGGGATTTTATCTAAGTAGGCAGATTTAATCAGGTTGCAATAAGAGTCAGAATCAATTTTATCTTTTCCGATATATCTTCTCTCCACGCCTAGCAGTGTGTTTGTTTTAATGCGTTCAACTTCGGCATCGGTAAAGCCAAACTTAACAACGCGTTGCATCTCCGTGTAAAGAGACTCGAAAGATTCGTTGATTTTTTCAGCTTTTGCACTTGTTGATAACTCAAAAGATTGATAGCCGCGTTCAACGTATCCGTTACTTACTCTTGCTGAAATGAATTGCACATTGCCTTCACGTTGTTTTTCAGCTATTCGTTGATTTATTAAGCTCATGAAAAAGCTTCGCACATAAGCATGGCGAAGTTCTTCGAGTGTGTTGTCGCTGGTCGTTTTGAATCGATCGCTCACACTTAATGTAACCACTTTATAGTCGCCATCAGTGGCTTGAATAAATTGAGGGGTATCATTATTAGGTATTTCTACAAAGAATCTTTCTTTAGGGTTTTCAATGGCTGGGATAGCTGAAAATAGGCGGATGATTTTTTGTTCCACTTCATCAACGTTGATATCTCCCACAACCGCCACTGCTTGCAAGTCGGTGCGATACCACTCGTGATAAAATGAGCGGAGTTCATCATACTTGAAATTCTTTATAACGTTAAGGTCGCCAATTACATCACGATTGGCATAAATGGTGTTATTGTAAAGCACTGGAGCAATTATAGCACGTGTTCTGAAACTAGCGTTTCTTCTTGTGCGCCACTCTTCTGAAATTACACCACGCTCAGCATCGATTTCGTTTTCTGAAAGCTCCAGATTATCGCACCAGTCGTGAAGGATAATTAAGCAAGAATCGAGAAGGGTACTGTTTTGTGTAGGAACTCGACTTATGTTATAAACGGTTTCGTTTCTAGTGGTATATGCATTGATGTCTCTACCAAATTTCATGCCGTTTTTCTCAAGCATGTCAAGCATGCTGTTTCCTGGAAAAGTGTTGGTTCCATTGAAGGCCATATGTTCGAGGAAGTGTGCCAATCCATTTTGAGCATCGGTTTCAAGTGCAGCGCCAACATTTTGATAAATATAGAAACTAGCTTGATTCTTTGGATATTCATTGTGCTTAATGTAGTAGGTTAAGCCGTTTGGCAAAACACCAGTTCGAATTGATTGATCGAATGGAACTTGCTGTGATAAATCCGTGAATTGCTGTGAAAAGCCCATTGAGCTTGTTAACAAGATGCCGATTAAGATGGAAAGTTTTCTCATATACTATTTCTGTTTTTTGTTATTTGCTTCTACAAGAGGCAAATATTCATGTTTATTTTCAATATCGAACTTTGCTTGATGGTATTATTACTAGAAAGATGGTATTTGAAGTAATACCTTAATTACTGTCTCTGAAGACTCAAATAGCATCGAATGATATTGACTTCAAATATATAAATAAAAATGATAATTTTCGATTTAAAGACTCATTAAAGCTTCTTTTTAAAGTTAATTTAAATTAAAAAATGATTTACAACGTGTTTTTTTATTCTCGTTTTTCTGCTTGTTGAGCTGTTTAGTTCGAAATTAGGTTTTGATGATTATTAAAATTGTATTCTAATTGTTAAGAGGTTTGGTTTTGGCAATACCTAGTGCTTGAAGTTTCTTTCAGTGTTTATAAGAGGTTTATTTTATGGTGATTATCTTTTGACTATTGTTCTTTTGTGAGTATTTTTAAGAAGTTTTATTTCTTGATAATTTTAAATTTATTGGGAATAATGTGAAATAAAGAGTGATAATTTTACATTTTGTTTAGATTATTAAAATAAAAGTTTTAATTTTACCGCACGTTAACATTAAGCAAGTGTTAATGACCTTTTCTCAGGAGACTTCTCTCAAGCAAAACTACCTAAAACGTTAAAAGAGTTATCACACATGTGGTAACTCTTTTTTTTAAAAGTTCAATTATTATTTAACGGATTAAAAAATGCATCGATTTATTTCCGCCAACGAGTCGATATAATCTAAAGATGAGCAGACTTCTTGCTTTGGAAGCCTTAAAAGTGTGTTAAATTCCAATTCTTAATAGACTATTCTATCAGAAGTGTAATTAGTCGGGAATGTATAGGTAGCTGAATAGTTAAAGCAAAGGATAAGACCTCTACAGATTGAAAGTTTAATGGAGTGTATTTTCATATCGGTTGATAAGAATTTTCACGCGAATGGCAAATAATGCTGCGGCAGCAATAAGGGAAACAAGCAGTCCGTACCAAATTCCCAATGCGCCTTGATTGAGTGTGAAAGCAAACAGATAGCAAGCAGGAGTTCCAATTAAAAAATAGGCACCACATGCCATGAGCATTGGAATGTTGACATCGGTCATACCTCTGAGCACAGATAGCAGGGCAACTTGCAGGCTATCGAAAATTTGAAACATGGCAGCAACAATAAAAAGACTTGCGGAGATGTTAATCGCATCGATGTCGGAGCTGAAAAGGGTAGGTAGTTCATATCTTAAAAGAATATACAGAATACTCATGCTTCCCATCAGTCCAACAGTGAGATGTGTAGAGGCGGAAATTAGCTTCTTTACTTGATTGAAGTCGTTTGCCCCGATGGCATGACTAATTTTAATGGTTGTTGCAGCTCCAATTCCTAGGCTAGCCATGTAGGAAGCGGTGATGATGGATATAGTGATTTGGTGTGCTGCAAGTTCTTTTACACCAATCCATCCCATCATGATTCCTGCTAGGCTAAAAATGAGAACTTCAAAAACGATTTGGAATCCGATGGGTACTCCTATTTTTAGGAGGGTAATCATTTTTGAAAATTTAAGCGAAATAAGTTTCATTTCCTTTAGCATGATGCAAAAGTTCTTATGCATACGAAAGTAGCAGTAGATGGCTATTGCCATGGCATATCGAGAAAGAGTAGTGGCTATTCCGGCACCAAGCAGTCCGAGTTCAGGGAATCCACATTTTCCATAAATTAATAAATAATTAAAGGCAATATTAATCACATTGGCGCCGATGGTGATGATCATGGCAACGCGAGTGTTTCCTAATCCTTCGAGGAATTGCTTGAATGAAGCAAATATTTGTAGTGGAGGAATTGAGAGAATAAGAACCCAAAGATAGCTTTGTGCTAGCTGGCTAACTTCAGGTGTTTGTCCCATTTTGTTGAGCATGAATGAAATGGCAAATAGTATTGTAGCAATGAAAATACCAATTGCACTGTAGAGTGAGAGTCCATTTTTAAGATATACTAAGAGTTCTTTGTTTTTCTTTTGTAGAAAAAACTTTCCAACAAGTGGGGTAAGACCCATGCATATACCTGTTCCTAAAAGCATGCCTAAAACGAAGATGCTATTGGCAAATGATGCAGCAGCGAGTTCAGTTGTCCCTAGTCGTCCTACCATCATGTTGTCGGCAAGTTGCACGGTAACGTGTCCAAGTTGAGAAAGCATGACGGGGATAGCTAGCTTTAAGATGCTTTTATGTGTTGAAAAAAAATGGTTCATGTGATATCTATTAATAAAAAAAAAACTTGCATCCATTTAGGTATGCAAGTTTAAATAGCTTAGCTTCTATTGATATAGCTTTTGCGCTTCTAAAAATTAGTTTTTTAGAAGCACTTTTATCTTTTAGGAAGACTCATTCTGTATTTTGTGTGCACACTTCCTTTGGTGATATTCATGAGCTTCGATTTTATTATTCGTTTTCGGAGAGCTCCCACGTGGTCGATGAATAATTCGCCTTCTAAGTGATCATATTCGTGTTGAATTACACGTGCTGCATATCCCTCAAACACACGAATGTGCTCTTCAAAGTTTTCATCTAGATAATTGATTTTGATGAACTCTGGGCGAGAGACAGTTTCGTGTATTCCAGGAATACTTAAGCAACCTTCTTCCATATTCCATTCATCGCCGTAATATTCCAGAATTTCAGGATTGATGAATGCTCCTTTTAAATCTTCTTCTTCTTCGTCATCTTCGGTCATTGGGGTTGTGTCAACTACAAACAATCTGATTGGTTTTCCAATTTGAGGTGCAGCTATTCCAACTCCTTCTGCATGATACATTGTTTCGAACATGTCGGCAATGAGTTGCTGAAGTTCAGGCGAGTTTTGCTCTATGTTTTCAGTTTCTTTTCGTAGTACGGGGTCACCGTATGCAGTTATTGGGTAAATCATGGTCGGTATTTTTTTTGTTCTAAGTAAGATTGCAAAATAATGGTTGCACTCACGGCGTCAATTGTTTCTTTGTTTTGGCGGTCTTTTTTCTTTAGTCCGGCATCAATCATTGTTTGAAATGCCATTTTCGAGGAGAATCGTTCATCAACTTGCTCAATGGGCATATTTGGGAATTGCCTCTGAAAATTCACTAGGAAAGGGTTAATGAATCTAACGGATTCCGATGGCTGATTGTTCATTTGCAGGGGGTATCCAATGATAACTCGTTCAACTTCTTCCTTGTTAAAGTAGTCAGCTAAGAATTTGGTTAATTCATTTGGAGGCACAGTAGTGAGCTTATTGGCGATGATTTGCAGAGGGTCGGTTACTGCTAAACCAACTCTTTTTTGACCATAATCAATTGCTAATATTCTTCCCATTATTTTTTTGTGCAAAGATACATTATTATTCAAAAAAAAACGAGATAAGCGTTATTCTTATCTCGTTTTAAAGTAGTATTTACGTAAATTATTCTACGGGAATGTCTGTGTTCACATTTTTGCAACCGCGAAGTGCGTAGAAAACTAAGAAAAGTAGCAGTGCGAAAATTACCCAGTAACTTGTCATGTATCCAGAGATATCGGCAATATAGTTTTGGAATAGAGGAAAAATTCCTCCACCAACAACCATCATCATGAAAATTCCCGATCCCATGGCTGTGTATTTTCCTAATCCTTCAACAGCTAAGTTGAAGATGCCGCCCCACATGATGGAAGTACACAGTCCACAAAGCACAAGCAATAGAGCGCTTAATGGCACACCAACTAGTCCGAAGCCATCGCCTTTAAATACAGGCATAACAGTTGTTGTTGAACTAGGAATGAAGACTGAAGCAAATACCAAGATTGCTGCTACAATCGACGCAAAAGTCAACATCGTTTTACTTGAAACTTTGCCGCCAATGGCACTTCCAATGAATCGACCAATGAGCATCAGGAACCAATATGTTCCTGCCACAGAACCAGCTACTGCTGCCGCTGTTGCAGGGTCTAGTCCTGCTCCTTTAGTAGTAGTGTCAGAAAGATAGAAGAACAATGTGCCGGGGATACCAATTTCGATACCTACATAGATGCCAATTGCAATTGCTCCCAACACGAAGTGGCGGAAGTTCCATGGAGAGTGTTTGAATTTGCTGGTATCAACACCTTTGTTACTGTTTGGCTCACTGATTGGAATGAATGAGAGTGCAATAAAAGCACAAGCAAAAATTGTCATTGCAATGTAAAGTACAGGATAAACGGCATTGATAGATGTCACGCTACTACCGATGAGTGCGCCCACAATCATTGGAGAAAGTGTTGCTGCCAAAGAATTTAGTGCGCCACCTGTTTGCACTAATTGGTTTCCTTTGTTTCCACTTCCACCCAAGAGGTTGAGCATAGGGTTTACCACGGTGTTCAACATGCACACTGAGACTCCCGAAACGAAAGCACCAAGTAAATACACGAAGAAGTTGCTAGGTAGTCCTGCAAAAGTAGCTCCAACACCAATCGAACCTGAAAGGAACTGAATCAAGATTCCGAAGAAACCAACAGCAATAGCGATAAGCGCTGTTGCTTTATAGCCTTTTTTTGTCAGAATCTTTCCGGCTTGCATGCCAAAAACTAAGTAGGCAAGGAAGTTCATCATGTTTCCAAGCATACCTAAAGAGTTAGAGTTGCCAATCTCAGGGTAATTTTTCCAAACACCACCGATTGGAGCTGCTAGGTTGGTAACAAAGCCTACCATAGCGAATAAGAAAAACATAGTGATAATAGCCACTAATTTTCCTTGTGAATTCTTGTTTTGAGTCATTTTAATATATTGTGTAATTCTATTTCAGAGTTAATTAAAATTCTAATTTAATCGATCCTTCAGAGCGGATGAATAATTTGTGGCATTTGCCTTCGCCGTATACACTTTCTAAGGTAGATACATAATTGTCGAGCAAGTCTTGAGGCACGAAAGCTTGAATGGTTCCACCAAATCCGCCACCATGCACACGCCATGCACCTTTTCCTTTTAAAATCATTTCGCTCAATGCTAAACCCACAGAAACCACTTGTTCGTTGGGGTGCACTACATCGTAAATGTTTTGGTTGTACATATATGAGCTTCTGCCTGAATCAACCACCATGTTAAGGAATGCGTTGAAATCGTTGTTTTCAAGTGCAGCCACTTGTTCCACCACACGAGCATTGTCGCCTTGAAAGTGAAGCGCACGAAGCAACGGGCGGTCGCCTACTTTTTCGCGAATGGCAGGGATGTTTTTCACTATTTCTTCTACCGATAATTCACGAAGCACTTGTTTGCCTAAAACAGCAGCCACTGCTTTCATGTCTTTGGGTAGTGATGCATATTCTTCTTGCGATGCAGGGTCATCATGACCGCCACCCACATCGGTAATTACGAGTGCATATCCAGTAGAAACGAAATCGAAATCAACTTCTTTAACAATCGGATTGGCAGGGTCTTTGAAATCAATTGTAATCAATCCACCAACCGAGCAGGCTGTTTGGTCCATTAGTCCACAAGGTTTGCCGAAATAATTATTTTCCGACCATTGTCCAATAATTGCATTTTCAACAGCCGACATTTTACCGTTATTGAATAAAGCATTAACAATTGCTCCAATTAACACTTCGAAAGAAGCCGATGAGCTCAAGCCTGAACCTTTAGGAACTCTACCTTCAATGCAAGCATCGAATCCGCCAATTTGATAGCCGAGTTCTTTCATGCGTGCGCAAATTCCTTTCACAATTGCAGAAGATGTGTAGAAATCGGCTTTATTAATTTGCATGTCGCCCAAATTTACCTGAAATTCAGGGTAACCAACCGAGCTAATTCGAATGATGTCTGTGCCATTAGGAGCAGCAACAGCAATATTATCGAGATTTACAGCTCCAGCTAATACCCTGCCATAATTATGGTCGGTGTGGTTACCTCCAATTTCTGTTCTTCCAGGTGAGCTAAAAAGTGATACATCATCGGTGTGATATTTGCTTTGGAACAGATTCATGAGTTCTTCGTAGCGTGTTGCTTGGCTAGCAAGTGTGCTGCTGTCGGTTCCGTAAAGCTTTTGAAATAAAGGGTTTTGCCCTTTGTTAATCTTTGCGTTTAATGTGTTTATTTGAGTCATTTGTAAATTATAAAAATGGTTATACTTAATTTTGGCAATAAAAATAGGAAAAAAACAAAGACGAGCAACATAAAATGACAATAAATACTATAATAATTGTATATTTGTAGAGAATTAAATTAACGTACATCTATGAATATATTTAAAAACACCTTCGGAATTGCGCCTAGTGGCGAAGAAGTGTCTTTGTTTACTTTACAAAACGGCAATATTACCGTAAAGATTACCAACTATGGTTGCATAATCACATCAATAGAAACTCCCAACAGAAAAGGAGAAATGCAAAATATAGTTTGCGGATTTGAAAAATTCGAAGACTACATCAGCAATGCTTATTTGCAAAGCTATCCTTATTTTGGATGCATTTTAGGAAGATGTGCCAATCGAATTGCAAAAGGAAAATATGTGATTGATGGTGTGCAATATAGTGGAGTGGTTAATAATGGCGAAAACCATTTGCATGGTGGAGCCGATGGATTTGATAAAAAAGTATTTTCTGCAGAACCTTTTGAAAAGAATGGTGTCGTGGGATTAAAACTGAAATACACATCTGTCGATGGGGAAGAGGGATATCCTGGAGAACTCACACTTACATGTATATATGAGCTTGATTCTGATGGGAAGCTGTGCATGAGCTATGAGGCAGAAACAAATAAAAAGACGATATTAAATATATCGAATCATAGCTATTTTAATTTAACAGCTGGTGCAGAAGATATATTGAATCATGAATTAGAGTTGACAGCTAAGAATTTTACAGAATCTGTTGAGATGATTCCTACAGGAAGAATTCTCTCAGTAAAAGGAACTCCATTCGACTTTACAACCAAGAAGACTTTAGGAAAAGATATTGCAACGCTTGCCGATGGTTACGACTTAAACATGGTGCTCGATAATGAGAATAGCAAGCTGGTTTATGCCGGATGTCTTTCTGAGCAGACTAGCGGACGAAAAGTGGAGGTGCTCACAACTCAGCCAGGGATGCAGGTCTATACTGGTTTCTGGATTCCAGAGCTAGAAATTGCTGGCAAAAAGAAATTTGGTAAATTTTCAGGTATAGCACTGGAAACTCAACATTATCCCGATTCAGCCAATCATGAGAACTTCCCAACAGTGATTCTAAATCCAGGTGAAAAGTTCAAAGAAACCACGATCTATCAGTTTGGCATGCTTGATGCTTAAAGGCAATTGACTACTGTTCTATAAAAAAAAACATCTTTAACTTCATTGAAGTTAAAGATGTTTTTTTTTATCTGTTAGAGAAAAATTAATTGTCGAATAGGTCTTTTATTTTATCAAAGAAACCTTTATCAGAAGGCGTTTTTGAGCTATTAAAGTTCTCCGACTCTTGGAGCTTCTCAAGAATTTTCTTCTCCTCGCTTGAAATCTTCTTAGGAACCCAAGCGTGAATTCGAATGAGTAAATCGCCTTTCCCGTAGCCATTGACATCGGGAGTTCCTTTTCCTCTTAATCGCAACACTTTTCCTGGCTGTGTGCCAGCGTCGATAGATAGTTTTGCTTTGCCATCAATGGTAGGAACTTCAATTGATGTGCCTAGTGTTAAATCGGGAAATGATAAGAAGGCATTGTAAATAAGATTATTTCCATCGCGAATCAGTTCAACATGTTCCTCCTCCTTAATAATGACATGCAAGTCGCCATTTATTCCATTTCGACGCCCTGCATTACCTTTTCCTGTAACATTGAGTTGCATGCCTTCGGCAATACCGGCAGGAATTTTAAAAGAAACAACCTCCTCGCCACGGATAATACCTTCTCCATGACATTTAGAACATTTATTCTTAATAATTTTCCCTTCTCCGCCACAAGTGCCACATGGCTGAGAGGTTTGCATTTGCCCTAGCATGGTGTTCACCACACGTGTTGTTTGCCCTCTACCATTACAAGCACTACAAGTAGTTGTGTCGGTTCCACCAGAACCATGACAACTATCGCAGGCAATATCTTTTTTAAGTTTAAGCTTTTTTTCAACTCCTTCAGAAACTTCTTTTAGAGTCATGCTTACCTTAATGCGCAAGTCGGTTCCTCGATTAACTCGTTGACCACGACCACCACCAAATCCACCAAATCCACTTCTGCCGCCGAAAACATCACCAAACATAGAGAATATGTCATCCATCGACATGTCGTGACCTCCATACCCGCCACTACTACCATTCATGCCAGCATGGCCAAATTGATCATATCTTTGTCTTTTCTCATCGCTGCTAAGCACCTCGTAAGCTTCGGCAGCTTCTTTAAATTTTTCTTCTGCAGCAGGATTGTCAGGGTTCTTATCGGGGTGATATTGAATAGCCATTTTTCGATAAGCTTTCTTTATCTCATCGGCACTAGAACTTTTGCTTACGCCAAGTATTTCGTAGTAATCTCTTTTTGTTGCCATACTTTTAAATATTGTTCTTATTCCCCAACAACCACCTTTGAAAAGCGTACAACTTTGTCGTTCAACATATATCCCTTGCTGATTACATCAACCACTTTCCCTTTTAGCTCAGGAGTTGGGGCTGGAATTTTTGTTAGAGCCTCATGTAAGTCGGTATCGAAATCCTTTTCTAGTGCATCGATTTCATGAAGGTCATTTTGCTTTAAAAAATCTTGAAACTTAGCATGAATCAAAGCAATTCCCTGTTTCAATGGGTCCTCATCATTAATATTGCTAAATGTACTCATTGCACGATCGAGGTCGTCAATTAACGGAATAATGTTTTTCAACACTTGTTCGCCACCATTTTTAATGAGCTCTGTTTTTTCCTTCATCGTACGGCGACGGAAATTATCAAATTCAGCTTGGAGTCGAATGTGACGATCCTTTAACTCTAAAAGTTCAGTTTCTAATACAAGCGTAGCATTTTCTTCCATATTTCCATCCTCATGAATTTCAGGAGTAGGAGTGTTTGTTTCTTCTGGAGTAAGTTCTGATTCTTCTTTTATTTCTTGTTCTGACATATCTTTTGATATTTCTTATTCTACTTCATGTGTTTAATACCTCTTATGTAAATTATGCAAATTCACATCCTTTAGTACAAAGCCGACAGAATGACATATTAACGCACTGCCACTTTGGCTAAAATGTAGCTCAAAGCTGACAGTGCGTCAATGATGATAAAATAGTTGTATTACTCAACACGAGTTATTGATGCGCCAATAGCATTTAGTCGAACATCAATTTGCTCATAGCCGCGGTCGATTTGTTCAATGTTTGAAATTTCACTATTGCCTTGAGCGGAAAGAGCTGCAATGAGCAAAGCAACTCCAGCACGAATGTCGGGAGATGACATTTTTGTGCCGCGAAGTTTAATTTTTTTATTCAATCCGATTACCGTGGCACGGTGTGGGTCGCACAAAATGATTTGAGCACCCATGTCGATAAGTTTGTCAACAAAGAACAAACGACTTTCAAACATTTTCTGATGTATGAGTACACTCCCTTTTGCTTGAGTAGCAACTACAAGAAAGATACTTAATAAGTCGGGAGTTAAACCTGGCCAAGGCGCATCTGATATTGTCATGATTGAGCCATCGATGAAGGTTTCTATTTCAAATTCTTTTTGCTCTGGAATTCGAATGCTATCGCCCGATATTTCAAGCTTAATACCCAATCGGCGGAATGCGTCGGGAATAATGCCTAGGTGTTCTAATCCCACATTTGGAATTGTAATATCAGAACCGGTCATCGCTGCAAGACCGATGAAACTGCCAATTTCAATCATATCGGGAAGAATACGATGTTCGCATCCTTTTAATTCTTTCACGCCTTCAATAATTAGCATGTTTGAACCAACACCGCTAATTTTCGCACCCATAGAATTGAGCATGCGTGAAAGTTGTTGTAAATATGGTTCGCATGCAGCATTGTAAATTGTTGTTTTTCCTTTTGCTAGCACTGCCGCCATCAACACATTGGCAGTTCCAGTTACTGAGGCTTCATCTAAAAGCATGTAGGTTCCAACCAATTCTTTCGCTTTAACAAAGAAAAAATGTTTCTCGGCATCGAATTCAAATTTAG
The DNA here is from genome assembly GCA_047971925.1 of Mangrovibacterium sp. Lineage (GTDB taxonomy): Bacteria > Bacteroidota > Bacteroidia > Bacteroidales > Prolixibacteraceae > JBKEDC01. The sequence goes on along the minus strand of JBKEAC010000046.1, from coordinate 3,020 downwards.
CTCCTAGTTTTTCTAGTCCGATAAAGTGAGTGTCTAGTCTTCTTCGTCCAATTTTATCGCCACCCGGTTGAGGAATGCTTGCTTGACCAAAACGTGCCAAAAGCGGACCAACAATCATAATAGAACCACGAAGCGACGAGGCATGTTGAGCAAAACGTTGGCTTTTTAAAAAGTCAATATTTATATCGTCGGCCTGAAAGGTGAATATGCCTTTAGCTATTCGATTAGTTTTCACTCCAAGTTCACTAAGAAGCTCGATTAGTTTTAGTACATCGCGTATTTCGGGGATATTTGAAATCGTTATTTTTTCTGGCGACATTAGTGTGGCGCAGATAACTTGAAGAGCTTCGTTTTTTGCTCCTTGAACTTCTAGTGTGCCGCTAAGTTTGCGACCTCCTTCAATGTGGAAAGTTGCCATGGGTTATTTTGTTGATTGGTTGTTGTTATTGTGTCGTTTTTTGAAACGTTGCGTTTGGTTTGTGTGGCGCGTGTTGCGTTGTATCTTCTTGCGCTTAGTGTTCATAATGTCACGTGTTTCAGCTAGCTCAATATTGTTGCGCTGTATTTTGCCTTCCGATAAGATGCTTAAATCTTCATAAATCTTATCGTCATCAACAATGTCTTTATTCCAAGTGAGATAACACTTCTTCATGTGATTGGCGAGCATCTTTAGTAACACCTCTTTCTTTTCACCCGCTTCTTGATCGGCAGCCGTAGCTACGAGTTTTTCTAAAATTGAACCATAGTGGCGAAATTTTAAACGATGGGTGTTGTAGGGTACTTTGGTGGGCGGCTCTGTAAATGATTCTTCAGAAGGAGTGGGGTAGGGCGAGTCAATATCGAGTTTGTAGTTTGATATAATCGCTAAATGGTCCCACAGTTTGTGCCGATAATCAGCAATATCTCGAAGATAGGGATACATGTTTCCCATGACTGTTATGATGGCTTGAGCTGCTTTGTTCCGCTCTGCACGGTCTTCAATAGTTAGCATATGGTTTGCCATGCTCTGAATGTTTCGTCCATACTCAGGCATGATTAGTTTCTCTCGATTAGAATTGTAATCCATTAAAAGTGTCGTATATAAAAAAATGTTGTACCCTTAATAGGTAGAAGTGTGTTCTGAAAAATGAAGCGTTTTTGTTGCAAGATTTTGAGGTGAGCTTCATTTCGCTTGGCAAATATAAACTTACATATTCATTAACGCAAATGATTATGTAAGTTTAATTTAAAAAAATCAAGACTTTTTTGTATTAAGCTCAAAATAGAAGTCATCATGCACAAAATATTAAAGTGTTTGATGTTTTTGTGCTAAACAAAAACATGATGAATCGGAGTTTCTACTAAGTTTTTTCCACAGAATTTATTCTTACAATATCGCTATTTCGAGCTGCACAGTTCTTTCCCTAAAAAAAAACTACCTACAATGTCGTTTTATGTAGGTAGTTCAGATTGTATTTCTTTTTCTTAGAATTTCATCAACGCAAGTCAATAACTTCAATTCCAGGATGTTTTGCTTGATTGAAAACAAAATCAGAATCGTTGATAGTTTGATTGGTTAAAATGTTTTTTATACTTAAGGTGTAAATGGTTCCGCCATCGACATGCATTTTTGCTTGCTCAATCAAATTTGTTTCTTGGTTTACAAACACTTCTATTTTAGTAAATTCTACTTGATTGCCTTTTTGAGGAGTCATTTCTAAATGATGGCATTTTTTACCACCAACAACTGTTTGACCAACATATTTACCATCAAATCCTTTTTCATACATTGAAAATAAACTAGCCGGATTCAACATTTGGTCGCCGTCTTCAAGATTGTTAATAGTTAGCTCATTAGCTTCTGAATTATAGGTATAGCTATTTGTACCATCGCTATAAATTGATAGACCTAATTGAGTAAGATTGAGGATATATTTATTCCCTTTGAATGTGAGCTTACCTTTATTATTTTCTTCAATTCCTAGACTTTGATTTAACATGCTATAGTTAAAGTCAAGCTGAATATTTTTGTAGCTTTTAATTTGTGTGGTAACCTTATTAAGGATTTCTTTAGCCGATTGAGCATGGAGTTGCACGCTAGTTATTGCTAGAAGGATAAGGATGATAAGTCTTTTCATATGTGTTGAATTGTTTTCTTTTCGAATGCAAAAGTAAGAAAAAAATGAAAGTAGCTTACTTGTGCTTGTTTTAAGTGTTGAAACTTAATGAAATTTAACCTGAATTATTCACACGCATGCCATTTTGCCAATGTTTTGCATGAATATCCTTTCTTTTACCCATTGGCTGAATTAAATCGGTGCATTTTTAATCCGTTAAATAACAATTGACCTTTAAACGACCAAAAATCGTTGCTAAAACACTTCTTACCCGTTGGCGGAATTAATTATTTGCAATTTTAACGAAGAAAGTGTTATACACATTTGCGTTTCATTGTTATTTAGGGAACTTCTTAAAATTAATTTTTGAATTGGTGATGCTGTTAAAGATACATTGCAATGCGTCGCTACGTTATGGCTATGCGCCGTTTCGGATTGCCATTCGGGATTTTTCCATGGTTGCATGTTTTGTATGATTGGATTTCCGCATGATCGCATAATCCCGCATGGAAACACGCCCGAAAGGTGTCGTACCTACGGCACTCATGGACTGCACGTGCTTGTTACCACACAATGAATTGTGGGGCTAATGAGGTTCCGCCCCGAATGGGGCTGAGAGCGTGCGTTTCAAAACATGCCTGAAAGACAGTTTTTTAGTCGTTTAAAACAGCAAATTTCATGCTTTCCTAACTGCTGAGGAGCGTCGCGGGAGTTGTGCAGATGCATTCCTAAGTAGTTAGGAATGCCAAAGGAGTTGTGCAGATGCATTCCTAAGTAGTTAGGAACGCAAAAGGAGTTGTGCAGATGCATTCCTAAGTAGTTAGGAACGCCAAAGGAGTCGTGCAGATGCATTCCTAAGTAGTTAGGAATGCCAAAGGAGTTGTGCAGATGCATTCCTAAGTAGTTAGGAACACATATGTTTTT
>JBKEAC010000045.1:0-2831 GCA_047971925.1 Mangrovibacterium sp. | reverse complement strand
CAATGAAAATTTATTCCAACATTCAAACACGTTCCTTGTCTGTCTTTAAATGGCTGAAATTCTATAATTGTGGTATACCAATATTGGTCGTCCAACCAAGTTCGAGATTGTCCTTTTCGCTCAATTCCATATTCTTTGAAAATTTCACGAGCAACTTGATTTATTATTTTTGAATGCTCAGGTAATGCCATTGTATTTTTTTAAAGTGTGCCCAACGTCTTATTTACGCCACTAATATAAAACTTTCGTAAATATGAAATTTAAAACATGCGTAAATCTATTTTGATTAATTACGTTATATCCATTTAAATGCGTGGTTTTCAATAGAAAATATTGTTTCTTTTTTTTTGTATATACGAATGTTTCTACCTTTGTATTCGAACAAAACATCACAGGTGTGGATAGTGAGAATTTGATTGAAGACTTCGAACGAAAACAATATTACTTACTCCGATATCTCACGGTGACAGAAGTAAAAAAAATGCTTGCCTTCACTTCTAATGCAAAACATTCATGCATTAAGGCATAGTTTTACTACCCATTTATTGGAAAGCGGAACGGATATTCGGTATATACAGCAACTACTTGGGCATAGCTCCGTAAAGACTTCTAAAATCTTTAGCGGACAGTGATAGATGAAAATCAATCTTCAGCAAATTTTTGCACAAAAAAAAGATGCTCCATTGTGGAACATCTTTTTTTGTATATAGAATTAAATAGAATCACTATTTGTCTTTAGGCATGAACGACTGCATAACAGCATCAAGGTTGAAAGATGCAGGTTTTTGTCGTGGAGGGTATTTTTGGAATGTTGAAAGCATTTTAGCTGCTTCCGATTGAGATGCAGGGATTAACCATTGTCCTTGCAATTCATACCACTCATAATATGAGTTCGCATTGTGTTGAGCACGTTCGAATGGGTCGGTGCGCAAGTCGAATAAAAGAGGAGCGCGCATTTCCACGAAAGGATATAACCACACGCCCATTTTCGATGATTGTTGCTCCATGAATACCAATTTATATCGACCGTAGCGCATAGCAACTAATTGTCCGTCATCGCTCCAGTAGTAGAATTCATTTCTAGGCCAAGTAGTTTCGCCATATTGGTCTTTACCATATTCTTTTTTACCCGTTAGGTAAGGCATAAGGTTGTAACCATCGAGGTGAACGTTGTAAGTTTTTCCCGCAGCAGCATGTCCGTTAAGCAATTTCTCTTTAATGTCGGGCACACCAGCAGCATCCATTAGCGTAGGAAGCATGTCAAGACCAGAAGTGATTTCGTTACACACTGAACCAGCTTGAATGTGTCCTGGCCATTTAATGATGAAAGGCACGCGATATCCACCTTCCCAGTTGGTATTTTTTTCTGAGCGGAATGGTGTAATACCAGCATCAGGCCAAGTGTTGAAGTGAGGACCATTGTCGGTTGTGTAAATAACGATGGTATTATCTTCCACACCAAGTTCTTTCACATAGCCAATAAGCTCACCAATTTGGTCGTCGTGTTGGCGCAATCCATCAGCATAAGTTCCCAATCCGGTAGCTCCTTCGTAAGATTCAGGAATACGAGTGTGGTAGTGCATGCGAGAAGAGTTGAACCAGCAGAAGAAAGGAGTTTTGCTATCCACGTTCTTTTTAATGAAAACTTTAGCTGCATCAAGGAATTCTTGGTCAATAGTTTCCATACGTTTTTTTGTTAAAGGACCTGTGTTTTCCACTTTACCGTCGGCAGTACTTTTCAACACCCCGCGAGGACCGAATTTTTTGGCAAATTCAGGGTTTTTAGGATATTCAGGAAGTTCTGGGGTGTCTTCAGCGTTAAGGTGATAAAGGTTTCCGAAGAATTCATCGAATCCGTGTGCTGTAGGTAAGAACTCATCAAGGTCGCCCAAGTGGTTTTTACCGAACTGACCAGAAGTATAGCCTTGTGGTTTTAGAAGTTCAGCCAATGTTGGGTCTTCAGGTTGAATGCCGAGTTTAGAACCAGGTAAACCTACTTTACTCATACCTGTACGCACCGACATTTGTCCGGTGATAAAGGTTGAACGACCAGCCGTGCATGATTGTTCAGCGTAATAGTCGGTGAAAATCATACCACTGTTTGCAATTGCATCGATGTTTGGCGTGTTATAGCCCATCATGCCTCGGTTGTTGTAGCTCAAATTCCAATAAGCGATGTCATCGCCCATGATAACCAAAATGTTTGGTTTTTCAGAGGAGTTCTTTGCTGCTTGAGCTGTGAAGCCAAATGTAATGGCTAACAGCATCAATAAAGATACCTTTTTCATGTTTTCTAATTTTTATATTAGTTATTCAAATAATTCTGCCTTTTTGAATGATATGTTACAAACTTAATCGATATTATTGAACTTAGCAACTAAAATGGTTCTTTTTTCTTGACTTTTTCAAAATGTTAACAGAAGGGTTTGCTTTTTGTAACCAAAAAGCGTGTTTATCATTCGATGCATTATATATAGGTACGTTTTTTTTTGTTTACTTTTTGTAACCAAAAGGCTTGTTTATCATTGTAAAAACAAGGTTCTTTAAAGACCATTATCAAACTGGGGAAGCAAAAACGAGGTTAAAGTGGCAAAATCCTTTCCTCTCCATGCAAATTGTGTGTAACATTCCGATTAAAGTATCTCTCTTTTTTCTGGGCGCGTGCCTCCCTGCCGCATTCCCTCGCTAGGCACCAGGCTTTCCGTTCCAATCTTTTGCTTCGTTCCTCCGCAAAAGGATTTCCACTACAATCCTTCGCGCGGCTGCGCACTGAAACAGTCGCTCGAAACATTTGCAAACCGTAGCGACGCATGATATGCGTCGCATTTATT
>JBKEAC010000044.1:0-50442 GCA_047971925.1 Mangrovibacterium sp. | reverse complement strand
ATTTCTTTAAATCACCTTCATCTCTGTTCTTGGGCTTAATTGCTTTAACAGTTGCTGCACATTGATTTTGGCGGTGTCGTGGGCGAAGCCATTGTCGTGGAAAACGATGCGCAAGGGCTCTTCTTTGGCAATCTCTTTGGCGAATGCCTCATCAATATCATTATCGAAACAAGCATAGAGGGAATTGTTCTCCACTTTGAAGACTTGCTTGCCACACACTTGTGCTTGCTCTATTTTGAGCGATAGCGGCAAGCCCCAAGCGAGCATGATTTGTGCCAAAAGGTCATCGGGCGTGCGGTCGGGCTTCACATTGTCTGCGAGCTGATCGAGCAGGTTGGGCTGCATGTCTTGCGGACGGTAATAGACGTCTTGCATGTTCGAGCTGTCGAGGCGGTAAACACGGAAACCATAATCTTGCGTGTCGGTAAAGTCGGCAAACAGACCATCTTTTTCGGCTTTCGCACGTTTTTCTTCTTTCACTTTCTTCCCTGCACGACGAATGCGCTCTTTGCCTATTTCGCAGATGTTTTTGTAGCCCGCTTTGTAGGCTTCGCTTTTTTCATCGGTTTGCTCGGGGAGCTGCACCATGATGAATTTGCGGTTTCCTCCATCTTCAGCATTGAGTTGCATCACCGCGTGGGTAGTGGTTGCTGAACCGGAGAAGAAGTCGAGAATGAGGGAATTATTATTTACATTTATTAATTTCAATATGTAAACAATCAAATCAACAGGTTTCGTATATTGAAAAACTCTTTCATTAAAAAGAGATTTCATATCGGCAGAAGAATTTGCATTTAAAATAGAAGTAATCATATTTTTATGAGGAGCAGCTCGTTCAATAGGATTATTTTCATTATCTACTTTTAAGTAATTTTTGTAACATACAGACCAACCACTTTCTTTATTCTCAGACTTTCTAAATTCTATAAATTTATTTTTCCTAGCCCATTCTATTTTAGATTTACTCCATTTCCAAATCCAGCCATCATTATAATATTCAGTTCTTCCATTTGGATAAGTCATAGTTCCATCAGGACATTCTATTGGATAATTAAGAGAATCACTATATTGCAAGCCTCCTCTGTCTAAATTATCAATGTAATAAGGACCTCTTTCTTCGGAATATTCATCGTTATATCTATATCTGTTTAAATCATAAGATTCTGAGTTTTTGGAAAAAAGGTTCAGTATATTATTAAAATCTTTCACATAGACTAAAATACTTTCTGTAATTGTTGCTATTGAAACAGCATCAGAAGCACCTGTTTTTTTCTGCCAAATTAAATTTGCCACAAAATTTCCCTCTCCAAAAATCTCATCACACAACTTTCTCAAATTATGCACTTCATTGTCATCAATGGAAATAAAAATCACACCATCTTCTTTCAGTAAGTTTCTAGCTAATTTCAAACGTGGATACATCATGGTGAGCCAATCGGAATGATAGCGCCCTGCTGTTTCGGGGTTGGCAACCATTCTAACGCCATATTCATCCTTCTGCCCACTATCTACTAACCACTCCTCACTGTTCATGGTGAAATTATCGCGATAAACAAAGTCCTTGCCCGTGTTGTAGGGCGGGTCGATGTAGATCATTTTCACTTGGTTCAGATAGCTTTCTTGCAAAAGCTTGAGCACTTCGAGGTTGTCGCCCTCAATATAAAGATTTTCAGTATTATCAAAATCCACCGAATCTTCGCGCACTGGTCGGAGCGTTTGCGTGGTTTGCGTATTGGCGGTGAGAATGGCTTCGCGCTTGCCGGGCCAATTGAGCGTGTAGCGTTCTTTATTTCCCTCCACCACCGCATGATTAAGCTCTTGCTTCAGCAAGTCGAAATCAATGGCTTTGCCATTGGCACTTTCAGTGATGCAGTTGGGGAAAAGCGCTGCTAGCTTTTCTATGTTTTCATTCACCAAGTCGGGCGATTGTAAGTCTAGTTTCATTTGAATGTATATTAATATTCCTTTGCTTTGGTGCAAATATATTGAAATTTATTGCACCCTTCAATTTTTTGAAGCTTCTTGCGATATTAATCTAAAATCATAAGGCACAAAAAACATTATCAAAGTGGGGGAGTGAAAACGATGTTTATAATTGGAGCTAATGACATGATGAGAGGGTTTTAAAAAAAAAAAGATGCTCTTACCGCGACTCATCCAATGCGACTGTTTTAAAAATATGCGCTTAGAAAGCACAATGAGCAACAGCTGTATTTTTGCAGCTTCGCAATTAAAAACTAATATTTAGAAGTTACCTAAAAAATGACTTTAAACTAAACTCTTTGGTAGAATTAAAACGGTGCATTTTTAATCTGTTAAAGAATAATTGAGCTTTAAATGAGCAGAAGTTTTTGTCAAAATACACCTTATTACAATAAAAATGATAGCTTAATTCACCTCATGAAGAAAAATATAGACCAATAAGCTTGCTTAAAGCACCTCATGAAGAAAAAAATGAACTAATAAGTTTGCTTAAAACACCATTTCAAAAAAATAATGAACTAATAAGTTTGCTTAAAACACCATTTCAAAAAAAAAATGGACCAATAAGTTTGCTTAAAACACCATTTCAAAATAAAAATGGACTAATAAGTTTGCTTAATTTTGCATTTCAAAATAAAAATGGACCAATAAGTTTTTATGAAACGCTTGCTTTAGGTCGTTTATAGCCTAGTGAAGTGTGTTGATCGATGATGTATAAGTGGTAGATTTAGAAAATATTGCGTTTTTTTTAAGAAGTGTAAGTTCTCCCCTTAATTGCGACGGTTTTATAATGATGTTTTTAAATTACTTACCGTTAGGTGCGCGAAGGATTGGAGTGGAAATCCTTTTGCCGACGATGAGGAGGGAAAAGATTGCAACGCAAAGCCTGGTGCCAAGCGTGGGAATGGGGCATGGAATGGCACGCGCCCAAAAAGAGAATGGCTGTTTGTTGAAATGCGATGAGAGATGGGTATTAGAAACTCAGGTTGCCAGAGCAGGTTGTAGATTTTCTGACTTATTCAGATTTGGAATTGATTTTAAGGTCGGAGGGGAGAAGTCCGGTTTTTTGTTTGAAAAGTCGGCTGAAATAATGTTCAGATGAGAAACCCATGCGGTAGCTAACTTCTTTGACTGTTAAGTTGCTTGTGATGAGAAGTTCTTTGGAGTGAATGATTTTCATGTCGATGAAGTATTTATGTGGAGCAATTCCGGTGTAGTCTTTAAACATGCGACGGAGGTAGGAGTATGTAACATGGTGGTTATTGGCAATTTGCTCTAGGTTGATTTCGCCATAAATGTTTTCGCGCATGAGGAGTTTGGTGTGCTCAATGATTTGCTCGATTGGTTTGTTAGTGAATTGTTTTTGTTTTTCCCACGAGGCAATGTTTGCAAGAAGTTCGATAATGCAGCTTGATGCCACGTGCTGACTACCGGGGAATTCTTTGCTAGCGATGTTGAAAAGGCGAGAGTAGGTTTGATAGATGAGTTCGCTGAACCCGCAATTAATGACTGTTTGTCCTTTGAGTACTTGTGTTTTTCGCAGGAAGTGGTCGGCTAGTATGCCATTGAACCCCACGAAAAGTTCAACCCAACCTGTTTGGGGGTTAGGTTGATAGCGGTGCCATTCGTTTTTTCTGATGATTAAGATGGAACCGGTTTCGATAAAGAAAGTTCCTTTTTGTGTTTCAATAGTTCCTTCGCCTTGAGTAATTAAAATGATTTGATATTCATTTAATGTGCGCCCTTTTTCCCAAGAAAAGAAATATTCGTTGGGGTGGTTTGGTTGCGGATAGGCTTGGTTTGGATGGCTGGTGTATTTGCCAAAAACTGCAAGATGCATGCCCCAGTTTTTATCTTCTTGGCTAGGGTTTAAGTATTTAAAGAAATCATTCATGATAATTCTTGGTGTCATTTTGTGCAAATGTAGTGTCATTTTGTGTATTTGACAATAGTTATTCTCTTAATATCTTTGTTTCGTAATTATATGCTTAATCTTAAAGAAATGTAAAGATGTCATATAGTTTGAGCATTAGCAAATTGGCGGTGCTTTGATTTTTCAAACTTAAAACTTAAAACAAAAAGAATTATGCAAGCTCTTTTAGGAATTATCTTTCATTCTTTGGGTGGTGCCGCTTCAGGAAGTTGGTACATGCCTTATAATTTAGTGAAGAAATGGCGCTGGGAAATTTATTGGATCATTGGTGGGCTTTTTTCGTGGCTCATTGTTCCTTATATCGCTGTTGTGCTGACGGCTCCTGGTTGGCAAGAAATTATTGGGGCAACCGATTTTTCGGTGTTGAGGCTTACTTATATTTTGGGCGTTTTGTGGGGAATAGGCGGATTGACTTACGGTTTGGGCATTCGCTATTTGGGCATGTCGTTGGGTAATTCGGTTTTGCTTGGAATTACCTCGGTTGTGGGCTCGTTGGGATTGCCATTGTTGCGCAATGTTGGTTCGCTTAGCGAAGTTCTGCCGGCGGGCGATTCATTTACTGATATGCTTTCAACAGCTAGCGGTCGTTTGGTTCTTTTTGGCATTGTGGTGCTCATGGTGGGCATTGTGCTTTGTGGAAAAGCGGGCTTAATGAAAGATAAAGACATCGTGGAGATAAAAGATGATAATTCGGTTAATTCGGAGTTTAATCTCACCAAGGGGTTGGTTATTGCTGGTATTTCGGGTGTGTTGAGTGCTTTTTTTAATTTTGGTATCGATGCCGGAAAGGAAATGGGCGAAGCAGTTCGTGAAATGGCTGTTGCAAATGATTTCGCTTTTGTGAGCAATGGCACTTATTTGTTTGAGAATAACATTATTTTCTTGGTAATTCTTTGGGGCGGTTTGACCACCAACTTAATTTGGTCGCTTTATTTAATTTTCCGCAATAAATCGGCAGGCGATTTGGTCGATAAATCAGCGCCCTTATTTAAAAACTATTTGTTCTGTGCGTTGGCAGGAACAACCTGGTTTTTGCAGTTCTTTTTCTATGGCATGGGTGAAACGAAAATTGGCAATGGCGCAAGTTCGTGGATTCTGCACATGTCGACAATTATTTTAACGGCCAATTTCTGGGGTTTTTATCGCAAAGAATGGGCTGGAGTTTCAAAGAAAACTCGAACTACCATTTATTTAGGTATCGGATTGATTTTGCTTTCTGTTATCATTATGGGAATTGCAAAGGCCGATTTTATGAATTAATTCCGCCCAATCTTCCTTGTGTAAAGAGGGTGTAATTATGCTTTATCAGATATTCTATTTTAAATATTATATTTTCAACTTGTGCCTTTATATTTCCCATTCGGGGAAGGGTTAAGGGCTTTAAATAAAAAAAAAGATGGCAAACAAAGAACTAGTAACAAAGGCCTACGAATTAGCGAAGGCACAATATGCTGCATTGGGTGTTGATACAGATGCAGTGATTAAAAAGATGGCGCAATTGCAGATTTCATTGCACAACTGGCAAACCGATGATGTGGTTGGTTTTGAGGTGAAAGATGAAGCTGGTTCGGGTGGTGGCATTCAAGCCACAGGAAATTATCCTGGAAGAGCATCGAGCATTGCCCAGATGCAAGCAGATTTAGAAAAAGTGATGTCGTTGCTTCCAGGTAAACAACGTTTGAATTTGCATGCCATTTATGGTGATTTCAAAGGAAAGAAAGTTGATCGTAATGAAATTGAAGTAGAGCATTTCCAAACATGGATTGATTGGGCAAAGAAGATGGGCATTGGCATGGATTTTAATCCATCGTGTTTTGGTCATGCCAAAGCCGATTCAGGTTTCACTTTGTCGTCGAAAGATGAATCGACCCGTAAGTTTTGGGTTGAGCATGTGGCACGTTCGCGCAAGATTGCGGCCGAAATAGGTAAGCAATTGGGTTCGCCATGTGTGAATAATATTTGGATTCCCGATGGCATGAAAGATACGCCAGTTGATAGAAATGGTTATCGTGCCATTTTGCAAAAGTCGCTCGATGAGGCACGTGCGGTGTCGTATTCAACCGACTATGTGAAAGATGCAGTTGAATCGAAAGTTTTTGGTATCGGATTAGAATCAATGACTGTTGGGTCGCATGAGTTCTACATGGGCTATGCCATGAAGAACAACATCTTGTTATGCTTAGATAATGGTCATTATCATCCAACAGAATCGGTGGGCGATAAGATTTCATCGTGCTTGCTTTTTGTCGATGAATTGTTGCTACACGTAACTCGTCCGATTCGTTGGGATTCCGACCATGTGGTTACCTTGAACGAAGATGTTCAAACGATAGCTTCAGAAATAGTGCGCAATAACTATTTAGGAAGAGTGAATGTTGGACTAGATTTCTTTGATGCCTCGATTAACCGAATTGGAGCTTATGTAACGGGAACAAGAGCTGCTCAGAAGGCGTTCTTGATTGCCATGCTAGAGCCAACATCAACATTGGTGAAGTATGAAGAAAATGCACAATATTTCGAAAGACTAGCCATGCTAGAAGAACTTAAAACAATGCCTTTTGCAGCTGTGTGGGATTATTATTGTTTGCAAGAAGGAGTTCCTGTTGGAATGGATTATATTGCTGAAGTGCAGCAGTATGAGAAAGATGTTTTAGCAAAGAGGTAGTCTTTTGCTTAAAGCTATAGGCTGAAGCTGTGGTTCATTCCGCAGTGGAAGCTTATGGCTTTTTTAATGATTTAAACCTTGTTCTTTTCGGCTTCCCCCAAGGGGTTGTTGCGAAGGGCATTAAATTTAATCTATGAAATCAGTAATTGCTATTTTTGATATTGGAAAGACCAATAAAAAAGTACTCTTGTTCGATGAGCAATTAAAATTAATTTATCAGCAAGAAGATAAATTTAAAACAATTGTTGATGAAGATGGCTTTGAATGCGATGACATTACAGCAATTGAGAGCTGGATAAAAAGCAAGTTAGAGGGATTTATATTGGGGGGCGATTATGATGTGAAGGCGGTTAACTTTTCCACTTATGGTGCCACATTAATGCATCTTGATGAGCAAGGGAAGTGTTTAAGCCCACTGTATAATTATTTGAAACCAGTGTCGAGCGAATATGCCGATAATCTGTTTGCGAACTATGGTGGTCAGAGCGAATTTTGTAGAAAATCAGCAAGTCCGAACAATGGCGTGTTGCTTAATTCGGCAGTGCAGTTTCCTTGGTTGAAAGCCGAGAAGCCAGCCTTGTTTGCACGATTGAAAACATCGTTGCATTTTCCGCAATATTTAACCTATGCTTTAACAGGAGAACTATCATCGGAGCCAACATCGATTGGTTGTCACACGTTTATGTGGGATTTCGATCAAATGAATTATCATCGATGGTTGAGCGACATGGGTGTAAATTTACCAAGTCCGGTGAATAATGACACAACTTTTGAGGCAGAAGTGGGCGGAAAGAAGTTGCAAGTGGGCACGGGCATTCATGATAGCTCATCGTCGTTGGTGCCTTATTTAAAAGGAAGTCGTGAGCCATTTATTTTGGTTTCAACAGGCACATGGTGCATCACGATGAACCCTTTCAATAGCGAACCGCTCACCGCCGAGCAGTTGGCAAATGATTGTTTGTGTTTCCTCACCCCCGAGCGAAAACAAGTGAAATCATCGCGCCTATTCATGGGGCATTTCCATGAAACATGGGCAACGAAAATAGCTGCACACTTTCAAATGCCAAGCACGAGCTACATTAATATTCTGTGGACACCCGAAACGCTTGCGCAAGTGAAGTTAAAATTTACCTCGCCCGTGTTCTTCAAGGCGGGTAAAGAAAGCTTTGAAGAAGGCTTGAAAGCAGTTGATTTATCGATATTTGAGAGTTATGAAGAAGCTTATCAGCAATTGCTATTAGAATTAGCAAGCATGGCAATAAAAACGATTGAATTGGTAATTCCAGCCAACGATAGCACAAAGAATATTTATGTATCAGGAGGCATGTCGCAAAGTAAATTGTTAATTTATTTGCTAGAAAAGCACTTTGTGAACAAAGAAATTGTAACTTCGGAAGTTGGTAATGCAAGTGCGCTTGGAGCAGCTCTTGTGTTGGCAGAAAAAATAGGATTTAAACCAGAAATAGAACTTTCAAAAAAATAAAAGAAAATATGGCTACAAAGATTTATTTACCTCCGATTAGTTTAATTGGAGAAAATGCCCTTGCCGATTTAAAAGATGAAATGGCAGGAGGAAAATATAACAAGGCACTATTAGTAACCGATCCGTTCTTGAATGAATGCGGCATGGCAAAAACATTGGGAGCAGTGCTCGATGCAGCAGGCGTGAAATATACAATTTTCGATGCGGTGCAGCAAAACCCAACAGTGAGCAATGTGAATGCCGCTTTGAAGGCTTATCAGGATAATCATTGCGATTGTGTGGTAACTCTAGGCGGTGGGTCGCCTCAGGATTGTGGAAAAGCAGTAGCTATTTTGGCAACCAACGGAGGCGATATTGTGAGCTATGAAGGTATTGGAAAATCGAAACACAAATCGGCACCTTTAGTAGCAATTAACACAACAGCAGGAACGGCGTCGGAAATCACAATCAACTATGTAATCACCGATGAGCTTCGCAAAGTGAAGATGGTGATGGTTGACAAAAACTGTTTGGTTGATATTGCTGTAAATGACCCTGTGCTCATGGTGAATATGCCTAAAGGATTAACAGCAGCAACAGGCATGGATGCACTAACTCACGCAGTTGAAGCTTATGTGAGTGTGGGAGCCTTTGCATGGTCGGACACGCTAGCTTTGAAGTCGATTAAACTAATTGCCGAAAGTTTGCGCGATGCCGTGAATGATGGCAAAAACATGGAAGCTCGCTCGAAAATGGCATGGGCTCAATTTATCGCAGGACAAGCCTTCTCAAACTGTGGATTAGGCTATGTGCATTCAATGGCTCACCAATTGGGCGCATTCTATAATTTACCTCATGGGGTGTGTAATGCCATTCTTTTGCCCGTGGTGGAAGAGTTCAATGCACCAAACTGTGGCGATAAGTTCCGCGATGTGGCTGAGGCTATGGGTGTAGATACGAAAGGCATGAACACAGCAGAAGCCAATGCAGCAGCTATTGCAGCAATTCGAAAACTTTCAGCTGATGTGGGCATTCCATCGGGAATTAAAGAGCTTGGCGCAAAACCAGAAGATTTCCCCGTGATGGCGAAAATGGCTTTGGTTGACCCATGCGCAGGCGCAAACCCTCGTCCGGTTGACTTCGATCAAACAGTAGCTTTATATCAAGCAGCAATGTAATAATAAACCCTCCTCGAACTCACCTAAAGCAAGAGTGTGTTCACTTATTTCAGATAATTGAGTGGTGACACTTTCTTCTCAAGTAGGGAAGTTCGTGGGGATTTTAATAAATAATTCAAATGACATCAATATTAGATAATCGCCCCGCACTTGCAAAGCAAGTAGCCGAGGTGGCCGAAGTGGCAGGATACCTTTGGACAAAAGGTTGGGCGGAACGCAATGGCGGAAATATCACCGTGAACGTAACCGATAGCATTGATGATGCAGTTCGTGCTATGCCAGCAATTTCAGAAGTATATAAACTCGATGCAACTTATGAGCATCTGAAGGGAATGTATTTCTTCTGCAAAGGAACAAATCGACGCATGCGCGATTTGGCACGCTGGCCCATGGAGAATGGAGCTGTCATTCGCATCCTCGATGATTGTACAAGCTATGAAATTATTGCCGATAATGCCGTGAAACCAACATCGGAACTATCATCGCACTTGGCAATGCATAATTACAATGTGCAGCGAGGAAATGGCTATAAAGCAGCTTTGCACACGCACCCAATCGATTTGATTGCAATGACGCACAACCCCGAATTCATGAAAAAAGATAAGTTGACTTATCTGCTTTGGAGCATGATTCCTGAAACCCGTGCTTTCTGTCCAAAAGGATTAGGAATTATTCCTTATCAAATGCCAAGTACCGTTGCTTTGGCAAATGCAACCGTGAAAGAATTAGCCGACTATGACGTGGTGATGTGGGAAAAACACGGTGTGTGTGCAGTTTCAACCGACATCATGGAAGCCTTTGATATGGTAGACACCTTGTCGAAATCAGCTCAAATATACATGACCGCTAAAAATATGGGATTCGAACCCGAAGGAACAAGTCTGAAAGATATGGAAGATTTGAAAGTGGCATTTAATTTACCAAAGTAAAACACCAACCAGCGAGGCAGAAGCTTCGCAATTAATATTACACGTTTATGAAAATGACTTGGCGCTGGTATGGAGAGAATAATGATTCAATTACACTCGACCATATCCGACAAATTCCCGGTGTAGAAGGAATTGTTTGGTCGCTCCACGATAAAGTGGCAGGCGAAGTTTGGGAAACCGAACGCATTGAGAAAGAAGTTGCACTCATCAAAAGCAAAGGTTTTAATGCCGATGTGGTGGAGAGTGTGAATGTGCACGATGATATCAAAATCGGATTACCATCGCGCGATAATTATATCGATATTTATATTGATACCATTGAAAAACTAGCGAAAGCGGGTGTGAAGGTGATTTGCTATAACTTCATGCCTGTCTTCGATTGGACACGCACCGACCTTTATAAGGCTCATCCCGATGGTTCGAATGCGCTATTCTATGAGAAATCAAAGATCCAAAACGACCCACAAGCCATGGTCGATAACATTTTGAAAGGTGCCGGCAATAAAACAATGCCAGGTTGGGAGCCCGAGCGTTTGGCTCGTCTCGATGAGCTTTTTAAAGCCTATGCAGAGGTAACACCCGAAAAGTTGTTTGAGAATTTGGTTTATTTCTTGAATCGTTTGGAAGCTGTCTGCATGAAATATGATGTCATGATGGCCATTCACCCCGATGATCCGCCCTGGCCAATCTTCGGATTGCCACGCATTGTGAATAGTCGAGATAATATCCGCCGACTGCTCGATGCGGTGCCAAGCAAACACAATGGATTGACACTCTGCACTGGTTCTTTAGGTCCGAATTTACTAAACGATATTCCAAGCATGGTGCGTGAATTTCACAGTAGAATTTATTTCGCTCATGTGCGCAATGTGAAAGTGTTCGATAATGGCGACTTCATTGAATGTTCGCATCGTGGTTGCGATGGAAATGTTGATGTTTATGAAGTGCTCAAAGCTTATCATGACAACGACTTTAAGGGTTACTTACGCCCCGATCATGGTCGCCATCTTTGGGGAGAAGAAAAAGACTGCCGACCAGGATATGGACTATACGACCGTGCAATGGGAATAATGTATATGCTAGGTGTTTGGGATTCGCTTTCTAAAAGAAAAGAGGGAAAATAAAAGGCTTATCAATTGAACCCTAAAAGTTATTATCTAACTTTTAGGGTTTACTTTATAATGAAGAATCGTTATAAGTTTAATGCTTCATAATTAGAACTTACGATGCTGTAGTGAGATAAAATTTCAGATATAAAGACACATCGCCCAATAAAAAAACAATTATAAATAGATGAAAAAAGCAGTTGAACAGCTTAACCATTCAAGCTTTTTTATATCTTTGTTTCACTCATAACAAAATTACAAATGAAGTTAAACTTAGAAACTCTACAAAAACAGGCTGAAGCATTAACAAAAGCTGGATTTGAATTGCCTCAATTTGATTTGAATCAAGTAAAATTAAACACGGCAAGCAATCCGAAATGGATTCATTTTGGAGCAGGGAATATCTTTCGAGCCTTTGTGGCAAATTGTTGTCAAAGTGTGCTTAATGCAGGAATCTACGATTCAGGCATATTGGCTGTAGAAACCTTCGACAATGAAGTGATCACAAAAGCCTATCAACCATTTGATAATTTAACTGCCTTGGTGAAAACAAAAGCCAGTGGCGAATTTGTAAAAACAATCGTCGCGAGTATTACCAATGCGGTGGTTTATGCTGAAAATAAAACGCAAGTTGAACAAGCCTTTTTGAATCCGGAACTTCAAATGGTGAGCTTCACAGTTACCGAAAAAGGATATTCTTTGCGCACTTCCGATGGTAATTTTTTCCCCTTTGTTATTGGTGATGTTCAGCAAGGACCAAATGGAAATCTTTTGCACTTGGTGAGCATTGTAACAAGCCTACTTTTTAAACGCTTTCAGCAAAATGCCGACCCTATTGCCATGGTGAGCATGGATAATTGCTCGCACAATGGTGATATTTTGAAAGGTGCTGTGATGACTATTGCCGAAGCGTGGAAAAATAAAGGACATGTGGGAGTTGATTTCTTAAATTACTTGAGCGATACCAAAAAAGTATCTTTCCCCGTGAGCATGATTGATAAAATTACTCCTCGTCCGAGTGAAAGCATTCAAGAACATTTGCAGTCGGTAGGAATGGAAGGCATGGATATCATCGTGACAAATAAAAACACCTACACTGCAGGCTATGTGAATGCCGAGTTTTGTGAATACTTGGTAATTGAAGATAAATTCCCTAATGGTCGCCCTCAATTGGAAAAAGCAGGAGTGATTTTTACCGATAGAGACACCGTGAACAAGGTGGAAACAATGAAAGTAACCACTTGTTTGAATCCATTGCACACCGCATTGGCTGTTTCGGGTGTTTTATTAGGATATACCACCATATGGGAAGAAATGAAAGATGCCGATTTAGTGAAACTCGTTGAGAAAATTGGCTATGAAGAAGGATTAAAAGTAGTAGTTGATCCTCAGATTTTGAGCCCTAAGAAGTTCATTGATGAAGTTCTTCAAGAACGATTCCCAAATTCAACAATTCCCGATGCACCACAGCGAATAGCTACCGATACTTCTCAAAAAGTTGGTATCAGATTTGGTGAAACTATTAAAAAATACATGGCAAGCGAAACATTATCGGTTGATGCTCTGGAAGGAATTTCAATGGCATTGGCATTGTGGTGCCGCTATTTGGTGGGAATTGATGATCAAGGAAATGAAATGCAATTGAGCTCCGACCCAATGCTCGAAGAACTCAGAGGAGTTGTGAGAAATGCTAAAATTGGGCAATCGGTTTCTATTTTGCCAATCCTTGCTAATTCAAAAATATTCAACTTTAAGATAACTGAAACATCAGTAGCCTCGAAAGTTCAAACCTATTTTGATTTCATGATTGCCGAAACGGGCAATGTGAGAAAAGCATTGCAAAACTTGTAGTGCAGCCCGCCCGAATAATCTCGATAAAAAAGCCGCTATGTTCAGTTTGAACATAGCGGCATTTTTTTTTGTTTGCAATTTCAAGCGAAGAACCGTGAACTTGGAAGTCATCGAGAATTCAAACCCCATGAAATGCAATGATAATGGAAGTCCTCCTTGTGATAATCAAGACATCTGTCATTAAATTTTGAAAACTTAAAGGAGCTAATGAATGACGATGTTATCTTAAAAATTCGATAATTAATTATTTATTAGTGAGAAAAAAGAGTTGTAAGTCTAGATAATTGCTCTGAAATTTATAATTTTGCAGAAATTTTTAAAAAAACAAACGCAAAGAAACGCAATTGAACCAATGAAAATATTAAAAAACAACAGTGTTAAAAGTATCATCACCGACTATGTACTGATTACAATTGGTATGTCGCTTTACGTGCTAGGATGGTCGATTTTCCTTATCCCTGCTGAAATTACAGGAGGCGGTATTAGTGGTGTGTCGGCACTGATTTTCTATTCAACAGGAATTCCGGTGTGGATTTCGTATTTGATGATCAATGTCTTTTTGGTGCTGTTGGCATTGAAAGTTTTGGGTGCAAGTTTCGGAGTGAAAACAATTTGGTGTTTGGGCGTTGCAACCTTGTTATTTAATGTAACTGCTGGTCTTTCTGCAAAACTACTACTTGATCCAGTGGTTGATGAAAACTTCTTAGCTGCTGTCATTGGTGCTTTGATGGGTGGGGTTGGAATCGGATTGGTGTTCACTCGCGGAGGAAGTACCGGAGGAACCGATATCATTGCCATGATTGTTTGTAAATATCGAAACATAAGTCCAGGAAGAGTGATTCTTTATTGTGATGTGCTGATTGTTGGATCGAGTTTCTTTGTTTCGTTCGATCCAGGAAAAATGGTCTATGGCTTTGTAACGATGTGGGTTGTTTCAACAACAATCGATAATGTATTAAGTGGAAGTAATGCCTCGGCTCAAATTCTAATATTTTCGAAACACTTTAAAGATATAGCCGAATACATTAATCATGATGCACGGAGAGGTTGCACAATATTAGAGGGCATGGGGTGGTACTCGAAAGAAAATGTGAAAATTGTGATGACCGTGGTGCGCAAACGAGAATCAAGTGAATTGCTCAGAAATGTGAAACAAATTGACCCCGATGCTTTCATCTCGATGGGAAGTGTGATGGGAGTTTATGGTGAAGGATTTGATAATATTAAAATTTAAAACGAAACTCGATGTTGCCCAGGAAATGGTCGATATCGAGTTTCTTTATCTAAAAAGATATGGCAAAGAATAAAATGCTTATTGGTCTGCTCATTGCTATCATTGTAGCGTGTGCTCTCTACATTTACATTAAGTTTGAAGAAAAAAAAGCACTTGATGCCATGACAGAGGTCGTTGAAACAGTTGAAGAACCTCCCATGATTTTTGGTTTCCCTGCCGATTCTTTCTTGGTTGAAAAATATGAAGTGCAGAGAAATCAAAACCTTTCTGATATTTTAAAAACAGAAGGAGTTTCATATCAAACCATGGTCCAGTTAATTGAAAATTCAAAAGATATTTTCGACGTACGACGCATGAAAGTGGGCAATAACTTCTATTTCTTGCGTTCTCAAAGCGACTCAACCGCCCATGCAAGTTACTTCGTCTATGAACAAGATGCTATTAACTACATCGTGTTTCAATTGGGCGATTCCTTAATCACCTATCAAGGAGCAAAAAAAGTAGAGAAAATCATGAAGTATTCATCGGGTGTTATTACTAGCTCATTGTGGAATGCCCTAATTGACAATGGAGCCTCGGCTGCTTTAGCTGTTGAACTTTCTGATATTTATGCTTGGACAATCGACTTCTTCGGCATTCAGCAAGGCGATAGCTATAAAATCATTTATGAAGAAAGCTATGTCGATTCCATTTCCGTTGGTGTCAATGCAATCTATGCTACCGTTTTCAATCATATTGGAACGCCTTACTACGGATTCCAATTTGAGCAAGATAGCACACTGAGTTATTACAATGAGAAAGGCGAGAGCTTGAAAAAAGCCTTCTTGAAAGCTCCTCTAAACTACAAACGGGTGAGTTCAGGATTTTCGAACGCACGAAAACATCCGGTGTTGAAAATTGTGCGTCCTCATCATGGTGTCGATTATGCTGCTGCTACAGGTACACCCGTCATGACCATTGGCGATGGTACTGTTATTACCAAAGCTTTTCAACGTGGTGGAGCTGGATACTATCTGAAAATAAAACACAACTCAACCTACACCACTACCTACATGCACTTGAGTAAATATGCAAAAGGTATAGCGGAAGGAAAACGTGTGAAACAAGGTGAAGTGATTGGATATGTCGGCGCAACAGGAATTGCCACTGGTCCTCACCTCGATTTCAGAGTACAAAAAAACGGTACTTACATCAACCCTCTCAGCATGGAATCGCCACCCGTGGAACCAGTAGCTGAAAAAAACTTAGCATCTTTCAACTCACTAAAAGATTCCTTGATGTTGAAACTTCAAGAAATTAAAATCCCTACCGGAGATACACAATTATTAGAAGAGCTTTAGGCTATTTAACAAGAATAATCTTAAACTATCTCTGTTTGACAATGTCTTAGAGATAGTCAATGAGAACAACAAACTCTTGCACGTTTGTTGTTCTCATTTTTTTGAAATTATAGATACATTAAAATAAGTAACATGTTAAAGAAAATTCTGATTCTTGTGCTGATGATATTCAACACGCAAGTTGTAATTGAAAGTTGGGCGGAAACTGCGCCAGCTACCGATGCAGCCGCTAAAGCTAAAGTCTCGATTAAAGGAAATGTTTTCGAGAGAGATAGCAATTTGCCAATGCCCTACGTTAATGTGGCAATATATAATAGCTCAACCGATGCGCTTATCAACGGTAATATTACGAACGATAATGGTGAATTTAATATCGAAAACATTGCTCAGGGAACATACTATGTGAAAGTGAATTTCATCGGATTCCAAGAGTTTAAAGTTAATAATGTTAAAATTGACGGTACTAAAAAAGTAATTGACCTCGGAAAACTAACACTCGCCAACGAAAACACCGAACTTGAAGGCGTGGAGATTGTGGCCGACAAGCAGCGCATTCAATATAAAGTTGATAAAAAAGTGGTGAACGTGTCGCAAGATATTAATGCCGCTGGTGGTACTGCTGTTGATGTTTTAGAAAACACCCCTTCGGTGCAAGTTGATGTGGAAGGTAATGTTACTGTGCGTGGTTCGAGCAACTTCACTGTTCTAATCGATGGTCGACCAACGGCTCTCGATGCCAGCGACGCTCTACAACAAATACCCGCTTCTGCGCTCGAAAATATCGAAATTATTACAAACCCTTCAGCTAAATACGACCCCGATGGAATGGGCGGAATATTGAACCTTGTGACTAAAAAAGATGCTTTGAATGGTTTCGATGGTATCATTAACGTGATGGCTGCAACCGATGAAAGCAAAAGTGTCGACTTCACATTGAACCATAGAAACTCAAAGAGATTATTCACTTTCGGTGCCGATTTCAACGAAAGAGCAATGCTCGGAAATGGCGATATATACAGAGAAACATATGCGAATAACCTGACTTCAATTCAAGATACTAAAGGAGAAAGAAATCACATAAGAGGTGGTTATTCGGTGAAGTTCGGTACCGACTTATATCTTTCCGATTTGACAACCCTCGGCTTTAATGCGCAAGTTGGAAAATTTAAAATGGAACAAGAAGGAGGAGGAACAAACCTCTATATTGAAAAAGATGAAAACAAAGTTACAACCAATGAATATTCTTCGAAAGAAGATGAAGAAGGAACTCGTAATAGCAACTATGTAACATTCACATCGAGCCTCTCTCACAATTTCAATAAAGAAAAAACGCACAAACTCGATGCGAGCATCTACTACCGATATCGTGATGGCGATGATGGCGAAGTGCAAAAAGAACGCTTGTTTGATGACAATGGAAACTTATTGAATACCTATCTGCTAAACATGACTTCTGTTGAAGGAGAAAATCAAAACGAAATTCGTGCTAATGCCGATTACACGCGTCCAATTGGTGCTAATGGTAAATTAGAAGCAGGATATCAAGCACGAATTAGAAATGAAGAGGAAACATATAAATACACCGGTTATAACTCCGATGGCGACCTCGACCTTTCAAATGCAATGGATTTCAAACGTCAAATTCATGCGCTGTATTCAACCTACACGAACTCATGGGGAAAACTTTCATACATGGCCGGACTTCGTGGTGAATATACCTATCGAGTGATTGAAGATGCCGATGCAAACCGTTCTGTCATCGACCGTCTAGATCTTTTCCCTTCTGCGCATGTGTCTTATGATTTATCGGCAAACACTCAGCTCATGACTAGCTACAGCAAGCGAATCGACCGACCTAGAGGTTGGGATTTAAATCCTTTCGAATCATACATGAACCAAACAACCATTCGCAAAGGGAATCCTAATTTAACACCCGAATATACAAACTCTTTCGACTTCGGATTAATGCAAAAATTCGGCATGTCATTCCTTTCACTTGAAGCTTTCTATAGAAGCACCAAAGATAAAATCGACCACATCAGCTCTCTTCGTGAAGATGGTGTAATGCTACAACAAGTTGTGAACTCTGGCGATGATAAATCATTCGGAGGCGAGATTATGGCAAATGTCGAAGCAACAAAATGGCTAACTGTCAATGGTAATATTTCGGTTTATCGATACATGCTCAGCTCGGAAGTGAATGGTGTTTATGTTGACAAAACAAGCACGAACACCGATGCACAACTCAGCGCAACTTTTAAATTTTCAAAGGCAAGCCGTTTGCAAATAATGGGTAATTATCGTGGTCCTTCAGTTTCTGCTCAAGGCGACCGTGAAAGCTCAATTTTTACAAACATGTCGTACAAACACGACTTCCTCAAAAACAAACTTTCTGCAACTTTGAGCGTCCAAGATATTTTCGCAACAGGTGGTTGGAAAGGAACTAGTAGCGGTGAAGGTTTCTACCAAACATTCGACTTCTCGCCTAAACCCCGGGTCGTGCAACTCACTTTGAGCTACAAACTGAATAACTATAAAGAAAAGAGAGCCGCAAAAGATGATAATGAAATGGACTTTGGAGGAAGCTCTCAAAGTTTCTAAATCAAGTTTAAATGATTTTAAAGCGATAGGTTAAATTACCTATCGCTTTTTTTTTGTGTAATGATTTTCGATTCCTATCGCTCTTTGTCATCAGCACATGCTTGGAAACTTACACTCGATTTTCTTACATGGCAACTGATTAATAATTCAAAATTAATACCTAAATTTGAAAGCTAACAACTCTTTACCTAAACGAACAAGCAGTCCGCTCATCAAACGATGACAATTAACAAAAGCCGAAAATGACCGATTTCCTCCATAATAATCCAATGATTAGACTCCTATGCTGTTGGGTTATTGGCATTCTGATTGCCCTAGAAAGCTCAATCAACTTCTCATTGCACTCGCTCGTAATAACCCTCTTGTGCGCCATGGCTATTCTGTTCGGACTAATATTATTTCCCAAAAAATCAAACCTCGTTCCATCCCTATTAATCGGATTTATTCTTGTGCTTCTTTCCGCAACAAACTGCATAATTCACCAAATCAATAAGCCAACACCGCTCAAAACACCAATCGAAGGAAAAATGGCTATCCAACTGCAACAAACTTTGCAAGAGAAAAACAAATCAATGCAAGCCATTTTTAAAATTGTGGCTGCCCATAATGACTCTCTTTTGCACTCAGGCATTATTGCTTACTTGCCCAAAGATTTCGACTACTCCACTTGGCAAGTGGGACAAACTTTCGAAGCGCACCTTCAACTTCGAGAAATTGAAAATCAGCCTCAAAGCTCCTTCGATTATCGTGCATTCATGGCTTCGAAACAAATTTATTATCAATCTTTCTTGCAAGCAAAACAACTGCTACCCATCGCATCGGGCAAAGTCGATATAAAATTAAAACTTGAACAATGGAGGCAATCCTTACTAAATGTCTATCGCCAAAATTTGAGCCCCGAATCATTTGCCTTCATCGCCGCTCTCTCATTGGGCTATAAAGACGAACTATCGCATGAAACAAAGAACTATTTTCGGCAAGCCGGAATCATGCACGTCCTCGCCGTCAGCGGATTGCATGTAGGAATCGTTGCCGCCGTTTTGGCATTCTTCTTGTGCCCGTTCTATAGACAAAAAAACATGAAATTTCTCGCCATTTCTCTACTCCTGCTCGGAATATGGACATATGCCATCCTCACCGGACTGTCGCCCTCCGTTCAGCGCGCAGCCTTCATGTTCTCGCTCATATCAATAGCTCAATTTCTCGCTCGCTCAACTGCAATTCACGGAACAATTGCATTCTCGGCACTCATCTTGCTGCTCATCAATCCGTTGCTCCTCTATGATGTTGGTTTCCAACTATCCTATGCCGCCGTTATTGCCATCGTCTCACTCCATCGTCCCTGCATGAAAGCCATGCGCCCTAAGGGGAAAGTGGCTCACAAGCTGCTGAGTTTCATCGTGGTTTCAATTAGCGCACAGCTGGGCACAATCCCCTTCACACTCTATTATTTTCATCAACTACCCACCTATGCGCTACTCGCCAACTTCTTCGCCATTCCATTGGCCACTATCTTGTTACCACTAGCCCTACTAGCACAAGTCCTCCAATTCATCTTTAGCAACACCCTTGGCATCTGGAAACTCATCGACAGTCTTTCGCAACTTTTCATCGCACTCTCTCAGCGCGTGAGCACCCTGCCCGGAGCCCTGCTCGATGACATTTATATTTCCAAATTCATCTTTGCTACACTCCTTCTAATCACAATCTTACTCATGTCATGGGGTGTTTCAGGAAAAATAAAATACATTAATCTATCGCTCCTCCTCCTTTTTTTCTTGCTTATTTCCCTCTAACTCTCAGCGCTCATTCTTTCTCTTTTCATTTGGGCGTGCCGGCATTCCTCCCCACCGCATTCCATTGCCCTGCCGTCGGGCTTTCCGCTCCAATCTTTTAAGTGGGCAAGAACCAAAGCCCACTTAAAAGGATTTCCGCTGCAATCCCTCACGCACCTAACGGTAAGTAAAACGCAAAATGAAACACCCTTTTCGAGCAAAAAAAGGAAGAAAAATGAAAAATAATTTTTCAAACAACAGCAAATCAACACAATAAAATTTGATTTTTTTTTCGCATGCTGAACTGATTGTAGGTGTTTTTCGTCAAAAATGTAATCTTCAGATAGCAATTTACACCAAAATTGCAATGTCCAATTAGCAAGAAAAAATTTTTTCAGACGAAAAACAAAACGGGAATGGACGTGAAAAAATTTTTTCAGACGAAAAACAAAATGGGAATGGATGTGAAAAAATTTTTTCAGACGAAAAACAAAACGGGAATGGACGTGAAAAAATTTTTTCAGACGAAAAACAAAATGGGAATGGACGTGAAAAAATTTTTTCAGACGCATTTGACAAATCCGATGAGCATAAAAAAACGTACCTATATATAATGTATCGCAAATGTTCCGTTGAATTATTCCGCATGGTCGCACAATTCCGCATGGCAACCCCAACACGCCCGAAAAAGAGCGTTCCGTTCTAGTCGCATTGCATGCGTCTCACAACAACCTGGGAAACCGCAACCCCGAACCACACCAATACAACAACCCAAAACTGCAAAATTGAAACAACAATGTGCAACAAAAAAACAATTCATGCGAAATGTAAATCATAAAAGCTAATAAAAACAAAGTTTTAATTTGTTTTTATTGAAAAAAGTTTAAAATTTGAGAAATCAAACCAATTTAACTCACAAAAAGAAAGGAGAAGACCAAAGAGTGAGCAATTCTATTCACCTTTAAATTTTGAATTATGAAAGAAAGAAAGGAAGAAAGGAAGAACTTCAAGCTTAATCATTCTTGTAACCTTATTATTTGGTGTAGTTTCATGTAATCCTGAATATGGTTTTCTACCTAATTCCGAAGACGAACAAATCGAAACATTCAACACTCAACAACAACCATATGATCTTGGAGATGTATTTACAAGAACAGGCTTGTCGGATGTCGGAAAGGAAAATTTGTCCCGAGCTATTGATGCCTTAAAAATTTCATTTATTGGAATGGATATACTCCAATTTCTTACCGACGCACATGGGCAGAACGGAGGGGTCACTATTAAAGTTGATCCTTCAGCATTTGTTAATGCTCCCGAGGATGCCAAAGCTAGATTTATTGCTCCAAAAACAATCGTTTTTAGAAGTGCTTATGACATAACTATTCATAATCTTTTTGAAGAAGTGATGCACGTCATTCAGGAATATTGCTACCCTGGAGGCATTGATACTAGTGTGCTCAATTTTGAATATGAAGCAAAGGTAATGACCGACATAATTAATTTCTCAATCTATGATGGATATCATCTCATTGGGAGACCATATTTTCCCGATAATGGCGAAGAACAAATCGCAATAAATAGAAATTACTTCAATTGGATTATGGATATTGCAAATAAAAAATACACAGACTGGTCTGACGTTGACAAATTCAACCACTTTCTACAACATTGGAATCACGCATATTACACAAGTGTAAGCTCTATCAGCACGAGTTACCAACTATTTTTACTAACTGGCTTCCTAAGGCCCAAAAATTAAGCATCATGAAAAAATGTATTACACTAACATTCGCACTCTTTCTATGTTTAATTACTTTCGCTCAGCAAGAAGAAAAAGTAAAACTGAAAATTTCTGAAAAAGAGGAATCTTATGAGTTATCTGTTGAGGGGAAATGGATAGAATCTAAATACAAACCGATAATTGACTCTATATATAATTTTTATAATGTATATGAAATGAATGTAGTCTCAAAAGTTTTAGTTGAATATCTAGATTCTGTCGATACTTCTGAATTACCAGCAGTAGACTATGTAGCTTTTTTTTACAACTTAAACCTTCGTGGAAAAATTTCTAACCTTACACTTTCTATCAAGAAGAAACCTGACTACACCATTACAAATGTAAAGGACGATTTGGTTAAGTATCAGAAAATCTATGATGACTTCTCAAGTCTAACTTTCCCTGAACCTATTTATAAAAAAGGAGTTTATCCGGAAGAGATAATTGATCAATTAGGATGCAATTTGGAATTTGCTATTATTAAAAGAATAATTGAAGAGCACAGAAAATCTCAACAAATAGCACCTTGATCCTTCGGGAACTTCTCACACAAGCGAATGATTGTTTTAGAAGTTCCCTTTTTTTTTGCGAATAAGATTTCAGTTGTTGGCTTGTAGGAAATTACAATTTACCTATAAATAATTTTCTAGCTTTATGCAGCAATACGGTTCAAAATGAATGTGTTCATTTCGTTCTGCCGTTTTCAGATTGCCATGCGTGATTATTCCATGCTTGCATGTTTCGCATGATTTGATTTTCTGCATGATTTGATAAATCGAACACGCCCGAAAAGGTGTCGTACCTAACGGCACTCATGCGGTTGCGCATATTTTTAACCCAGATTGAAATGAACTTTTTCAAAAAAAACACGCAAAATCTTCACTATAAACAATCAAAATAAGCGAGCAGACCTTTTTAAAACACCCTGATAAAAAGCAACATAACAACAACACAATAAAAATATTTCATATTTTTATCTTTAAGATTTTCTCATTTTAATCAAAATATATTTATTTGCGTAAAATTTGAGCATTCGATTGGCACAAACACCACGAACGCCAAACTAATATAAACATAAATAACACATTAAATACTTAGTTTAAATTTATTTGACAATGAAAGATGAATGTCCTTTCTGCGGTAGTATCAACATTTACCACAATGGAACCGCTTACGAATGCTTCGACTGCAATAGAAAATATAGCAGCATGGGTAAAAGTACCGTGAAAAAGCAAGAAAAGAAAAGTATCGTTGTTGATGATGACGATGAAGACGAAAACTTCAATGAAGATGATGATTTCGATTTCGATGGCGATGATTTTGATGTTGCCGACGATGAGTACTATGATGAAGATGATGATTATTAGTCAATAAAAAATCAACTGAATCAACACTTAAAAAAAATAGGTCGCTCAAATTTGAGCGACCTATTTTTATTTAATTAGTGACAATATCCTAGCTTGCATCATTCAAGCACAGCTACTCCTTCACCACAATCTGCATTCCCTGCTCAATGGCTTTCTCATTAAACGGAATCAATTTATGATGCCTTTCAGGGAGCGATTTTTTCAATCCCTCCAACACATTGCTCATTTTAACCACCGGCTTCACCTTCAAATAGCCACCCAAAACAATCATATTAAAAACTTTATTATTTCCCATCTTGGCAGCCTCTTCCGTGGCATCAATGCGATAAATCTGGATATCGGTGCGCGTGGGGCGATGAATCACACCATTACTATCATAAAGCAACACACCTCCAGGCTTAACCATCGACTCGAATTTATCGAGCGACTGCTGATTAAGAATAATGGCAGTATCAAACTGATTAACAATAGGAGAACTGATTTTATCATCGGAAAGAATAACTGTTACATTGGCTGTTCCTCCTCGCATTTCCGGACCATAAGAAGGCATCCACGAAACTTCTAAATCTTGCATAATTCCCGAATAAGCCAGAATTTTCCCCATAGAAAGAACACCTTGACCACCAAACCCTGCTATAATTATTTCTTCATTCATTATTTTCTCATTTTTGTGTTAATAACATTATCACGAACCCTTGCATTTTCATAGCTCTTGCAAAGCACATGAACTACTCATCTTTCAAATCACCAAGCGGATATTGCTGAAACATGTGTTCTGTCATCCACTCATTGGCTTTAACAGGCGACATTTTCCAACCCGAACTACAAGTTGAAACAACCTCAACAATTGAAGTCCCCTTGCCCTCCATTTGGTTTTGAAAAGCCTTCAACAACGCTTTCTTTGTTTTCCTAACCGATGCCGCTGTGTGGCAAGCCTGCCTCGTGGCATATCGAGTGCCTGGTAGCATAGTTAGCAAATCGGTTATCTTCAACGGATATCCCTCCGTTTTAGGATCTCTACCAAACGGACAAGTAGCAGCCTTCATTCCCTCTAATGTGGTTGGTGCCATCTGACCGCCAGTCATGCCATAAATTCCATTATTAATGAAAACTACCACAATGCTTTCACCTCTATTAAATGCATGAATCGTTTCCGCAGTTCCAATCGCAGCCAAATCGCCATCTCCTTGATAAGTAAACACATTCTTTTCAGGCATTAATCGCTTAATGGCTGTTGCAATAGCTGGTGCTCGCCCATGTGCAGCCTCTTGCCAGTCGATGTGCAAATAATCATAAGCCATTACCGCACAGCCCACCGGAGCCACACCAATTGTTGTTTCCTGAATACCCAACTCATCGATTACCTCGGCAATAAGCTTATGAACAACCCCATGAGTACAGCCCGGGCAATAATGCATGATGTTGTCGGTGAGTATTCTATTTTTTGCATAGACCAGATTCTCTTTCTTGATTATATCTTTAATATCCATCTGCTAACCTCCTATAATTTTTGATTTTAACGCTTCAACAACCTCAGTCGGACTAGGAATAATTCCACCAAAACGACCGAAATGCTCAACCAAACAAACTCCCTTCACTGCCAATTGCACATCTTCAACCATCTGACCAGCACTCATTTCAACACTCAACATGCCTTTCACTTGCTTTGCCAAACGAGCAATTTCTTTCGACGGAAACGGATAGAGAGTAATGGGGCGTAATAAACCCACTTTAATACCCTCGGCTCTTGCTAGCTCAATGGCTTTAGTGCAGATGCGAGCACTCGAACCATAGGCCACAAAAATATATTCCGCATCATCACATTGAATCTTTTCAAAACGAACCTCATTCTCCTCGCAAGCCCTATATTTAGCTTGTAGCTTAACATTGTGCTGCTCCATGATTTCCGATTTCAAAGCCAAAGAAGTCAAAATATTACTTGCTCTGCCTTTTTTTCCAGTAGTAGCCCAATCGCCATATTTAGCAATGATTTCGTCTTCTGTTAAACGCTCTTGCTGCGGCTTCAACTCCACCTTCTCCATCATCTGACCAATCACCCCATCGCTTAAAATAAGCGCAGGATTGCGGTATTTAAACGCCAACTCAAATGCCAACTCCACAAAATCAGCCATTTCTTGAACCGATGCCGGAGCTAAGGTAATCAGTTTATAATCGCCATGACCACCACCCTTCACCGATTGAAAATAATCAGATTGAGAAGGTTGAATTGTTCCTAAACCTGGACCTCCTCTAACCACATTAACCACCACACAGGGCAATTCAGCACCTGCCAAATAACTCATCCCCTCTTGCATTAAACTCACACCCGGACTCGACGAGGAAGTCATCACTCGCTTCCCACAGCCAGCACCTCCATAAACCATATTTATTGATGAAGTTTCGCTCTCTGCCTGCAAAACAACCATGCCAGTCGTTAACCAAGGGCGCTCTAACATCAATGTCTCCATAATTTCACTTTGTGGGGTAATCGGATAACCAAAATATCCATCAACTCCATATCTGATAGCTGCATGTGCAATGGCCTCATTGCCTTTCATTAATTTTATCTCTTTCATTGTCTTGAAAATTATAACATTAGAATTTAACTACTAGAAATTAATCCAGCTTCGCACGATATACGGTAATGCAACTATCCGGACAAACCATTGCACAATTGGTGCAGCCGGTGCATGCTTCGCGATTCACATCGTCGGGAAAATGATAGCCTTTACCATTAACTTGTGACGACATGACAATAACATCTTGCTGACATGACACCATGCACAACTCACAGCCTTTACACGCTTCCGTGTCGACAACTATTGCTCCTCTTATTTTAGCCATATGATATTAAATTTAATTATTATTTCACGCTGAATTTACTATTATTTTAAGGAACTAAATGCATTTCTTGTGTTAAAAATTAATCGCACATTTTAAAACATCGTGATTTTCAATTATTAAGATAAACAATATAGATAGCTTATAAATAAGATTAAACCGATAAATGTTTGATTCTCAAACAAATTAAACTAACAAATAAAACAAAATAAACCTAATTTACTTATATCTTTTCATCTCAATCTCAAAATTCAATTCGTTTTATCGCAGATTAATCAATTGTGATTAAATATATACAAATTCAGCCTAAAAAGCAGTGAAAAATGCAATTTCATCGAACAAAAAAACAGAAAATCGGATATCAACAAAGAGAAAAAGCTCAAAGCCTCACACATCAGCAATAAAATACATATATTTGCTCAAGAATCGGAAGGGCAACTTCTAAAAAAATAGTTTTTAACTACCCCCGAAATATAATAATCAACAATAGTATGAGCGACGATAAGAAAATTATCTTTTCTATGCACAGGGTAAATAAAATTTATCCTCCACAGAAACAAGTCATTAAAGACATCTCCCTATCATTCTTCCTTGGTGCCAAAATTGGTATCATTGGTTTGAACGGTTCTGGAAAATCAACCCTGCTTAAAATTATTGCAGGCATTGAGAAAGATTACAATGGTGAAGTGGTATTTTCTCCGGGATATACCGTGGGATATTTAGAACAAGAACCAAAGCTAGACCCTAGCAAAACCGTTAAACAAATTGTGGAAGAGGGCGTGCAGGAAACCGTTGATGTGCTAAATGCCTACAATGCCATTAACGATAAGTTTTGTGAACCCGAAGTGCTTGAAGACCCTGATAAAATGCAGGCGTTAATGGATGAACAAGCAAAGTTGCAAGAAAAAATCGATGCTTTCGATGCATGGAACCTCGATTCAAAACTTGAACGCGCCATGGATGCTCTTCGATGCCCTCCGAGCGACCAAGCTGTGGGCGAACTATCGGGTGGAGAATTGCGCCGAGTTGCTCTGTGCCGTTTACTATTAAAACAACCCGATGTGCTGCTTCTCGATGAGCCAACAAACCACCTCGATGCCGAATCAATTCACTGGCTAGAACAACACTTGCAACAATATGCTGGAACTGTTATCTGCATTACGCACGACCGTTATTTCTTAGATAATGTGGCTGGTTGGATTCTTGAGCTTGATCGTGGCGAGGGAATTCCTTGGCAAGGAAATTATTCTTCTTGGCTTGACCAAAAATCAAGACGTCTAGCGCAAGAAGAAAAACAAGCCTCGAAACGTCGAAAAACACTCGAACGAGAGTTGGAATGGATTAAAATGGCACCGAAAGCTCGTCAAGCAAAATCGAAAGCCCGCTTGAATGCCTACGACCAATTAATGAACGAAGATACAAAACAGAAAGAAGAAAAACTGGAAATATTTATCCCCAATGGACCTCGATTGGGAGAACGTGTTATCAATGCCGAGAATGTGGCTAAAGCCTATGGCGAACGTGTGTTATTTGAAAATTTAAACTTTACGTTGCCACCTAATGGCATTGTGGGTGTGGTGGGACCAAACGGTGCTGGAAAAACCACGCTTTTCAAATTAATCATGAAACAAATAGAAGCCGATAAAGGGACATTTGATGTGGGTGATACGGTGAAGATTGCCTATGTTGACCAATCGCACGGCGATATCGACCCAAACAAAACAGTCTATCAAATCATTTCGGGTGGAGCCGACTTAATAAATATGGGCGGACGACAAATAAATGCTCGTGCCTACGTTTCACGCTTTAACTTCGCTGGTTCTGACCAAGAGAAGAAATGCAGCATGCTTTCGGGTGGTGAGCGAAACCGCTTGCACCTAGCAATGGCATTGAAAGAAGAAGGAAACGTGTTGCTACTCGATGAGCCAACCAACGATATTGATGTGAACACACTCCGTGCTCTTGAAGAAGGTTTGCTAGACTTTGCCGGATGTGCCGTTGTAATTTCGCACGACCGCTGGTTTCTCGACCGCATTGCAACTCACATTTTAGCTTTCGAGGGCGATTCATATGTACATTTCTTTGAGGGATCGTATTCCGATTACGAAGAAAACAAGAAAAAACGACTTGGCGATGTTGGTCCTACTCGCATTCGCTATCGCAAGCTGATAGACTAAAAAAGAAAGAGCAAAATAAAAATAAAAGAGCAACTAACATTGCTCTTTTATTTTTCCTCAAAATTGAAGAAAATATAGTTTAGATAAAATTATAATAATTTTATTTGATTGATTTATATCTTTGGCGAACTAATTGTAAAACTCAGAATTTAACGTTGAACTAAAATTTCAAACCATGAAATCCTTTATCCTCTCACTCATCGCCGTTGTGTGCTTTATCCCTAGCTTTTCTCAATCGACCAAAAAGAACTTGAGTAGTCAGCCTCTGGAAGAAAGTAATGTTATTAAAGAATATGATGAAAATGGAAATCTCACCCGCTATGATTCCACCTACACCTATTCATGGAGCAATGCCGACACCCTATTTCAAGCTAATTTTGAAGAAATAACTAAGCAGATGGATCAAATGATGAAGCAGTTTCATCAAAATATGAATTTATCAAGCTTTACCGATAGTCTTTTTTTAAACTTTTCGAACATCGATCTCAATCAAATTCAGCAATCATTTGAATCGAGTTTCTCAACCTTCGGGGGTAAAGATAGTGTCATCTTCACCTACCCTCTTGATAGCACCATGATGATACCAATTGATGACATTTTTTCATCGGAATTTCTTCATCAAATGATGCAGAACATGCCTTCGATTGACGAATTTATCTCTCGCGAACAATTCCAAGAACTTATAAATTCGAGGATTAACAATTCAAAAGAAAGCACGCAAGAAGAATCTTCTAAAAAGTGAAGTGAAACGTTGCAATGTTAGCACAAATTTTGCGTGCGAATCGGGCAAGCTAAACGTATTTGGCACTCTGCTTTAAAGAAGTCCTTCATCAGAGAAACTAAAATATTTCTGATGAGCAATAATGATGTGGTCGAGCACACGGATATCGAGATGATTTGCAGCTTGAACAATCTTTTGAGTCAAATGCTTATCCGCATCACTAGGAATTAAGTTTCCTGAAGGGTGATTGTGACAAAGCACAATTCCTGTAGCCATGTTTTCGATGGCATATTTTAAAATTATGCGCACATCAACAACTGTTCCTGAAATTCCTCCCGAACTAATTTGCTGCTTACCTAAAACCTTATTTGATTGACTAAGAATTGCTACCCAAAACTCTTCAACTGGCAAATCTTCTAGCAACGGAGAGAAAACTTCTGCCACATCGGCTGATTTGGAAATGATTACACGCTTGGTGCTTTCTTGTTCCTTTCGCCGCCTTGCTAATTCTGCAACTGCAATAACATTCACAGCTTTAGCCTCGCCAACTCCTTTAAACTTCATGAGCTGCTTCATGTCGCACCTTCCCAATTCCACTAAGTTATTATCAACCGAGGATAATATTCTGCGAGCTAGTTCAACCGCTGTTTCATTTCGAGAACCTGAACCCAAAACAATTGCTAGAAGTTCTGCATCGGAAAGAGAGCGAGCTCCTTGTAAAGCCAATTTTTCACGAGGACGATCATCAATTGCCCAATCTTTAATGCTTAATCGAGAAGCATCAGTTTTAATTGAATCCATTAAATAAATTTTTCTCGGCGTTGAAGATTATATAAGCCTCCTAAAAGAAAGACTATACTTGCAATTGCTAAAAACAGTCTGTTCTTAAGAATAATATTTCCCCAAAGCAATTCGCTCACGCCATCGGGAACTGAAAAAGGCACCAAGAAAATATCCCACATAGTATTTGAAAGTTGCTTTGATGCAATGCTCAGCATTACACCAATCACAATGACAACAACAGCAGTTCCGTTACCATTCTTAATAACTGTTGAAAGCCAAAATGCCATATTTCCAAGAAAGAAAATAGGAATCATGAGCTGCGCCGACATTTCAATAATGGGAATTGATACGAGTAAATAATCGCTCAACAGCGAAAAACCAATGAGCAATAAAAACACAATAAAAAATACCATGAGCAATCGCACCAACCAAACCTTATAACGATAATTCGATATGCCAAAAAGTATCTCCAGAATTCCGGCATCTAAATCATTTTGAATGCTAAAAGTCATGGGATAAAAAATGAGAAGAATTGCAGGAATTAGTATATTATTATATACAAATTTCTCATGTGGAATATCTCCATCGTAAATAGCAATCACAGCAATGAGCAAGTATAATGCTAAAGCTGCAAAAATAAACCACACGAACTTTCCTCCAAAGATGATTTTAAAGTTATACTTAATCATCTGGAGTATATAATTCCAATTATTTTGTTCCTGATTATTCATTTTTCAAGTCTTTAATCAAACATAGATAAGCATCTTCCAAGATTGGTGTCACAGTGATTGCCGTAGGATGAGGCTGTTCTTTCGACAAATATCGAAGACGAATTTTATCTTCCACATACATGTGATGAAGCACCATTTTCTTATCTTCCAATTGTTCAAATTCTTCAGGGCTCAAATCATATTGCCACACCAAATTTTGAGCTAAATGAACCATATCGCTAGGTGTTCCGGTATATTTCACTTGCCCTCGAATGACCACCCCCACTTGATTACACGAGCTAGCAATATCTTCGATAATGTGAGTAGAGAAAATGACTATTCGCTCACGACTCAACTCCACTAATAGATTTCTAAATCGAATTCGCTCACGAGGATCTAGCCCAGCTGTTGGTTCATCAACAACTAAAATTCGGGGCAAATGAAGTAAAATTTGAGCAATACCAATGCGTTGTTTCATTCCACCTGAAAACGACCCGATAGCCGAATCTTTCTTATCCCACATGTGCACTGCTTTAAGCACATATTCCAAGCGCTCTTCTCTTAGCTCTCTGTTTTTTAATCCTTTTAATAAGGCAATATAATTCAAATAATTCCATGAACTCATGCTCTCATAGGTTCCAAACTCTTGAGGTAGATATCCTATCAATCCTTGCAGCTCTTCTCGCTTTTCTTGCGTATCGATTCCATTAATGAAAATCTTACCATAGCTTTGCTCGAAGATTCCACAAATAATTCGCATCATGGTTGACTTACCCGCACCATTAGGTCCGAGTAATCCGAACATACCCGTCTTTATTTCAAGCGATACACCATTGAGCGCACGGAAAGGTTTTTTCTTTTTTCCGATGATTGGTATCGATTGAACAATTCGATAGGTTGCACGGCGAAGAGCTCCAAATCGCCCAGTTATTCTATTGATATTTATTTGCTGTTTATCGAGCTTATCCGATGTGTACGCAATGAGTAATCCAACATACCACAACAAAGAGAAACCAATTAAAGCACCGATGCCACCACCCGCACGGAAAATAAATATCAGCTCAATTATTGGCAAAAACCAATAAACTATTTTTGATAAAATCGAAATGCTTAATTGGTATTTCTCGTTCTTAGTTTGCACATACTTAAACTGCCACAGCAAAATGAACGGACGAATAAATTCGCGCACAAACAACCATGTCAAAAATGCCATTAGATAAGCCCAAAATCCAGGATCGAGATACTCAAAACTAAAATACAACAAGAATGCCAAGAGAGGAATTTGCCACAACAGATGCTCAAATTCTAGTAACGAATGGAAATTTCGCTCCAAACCTGCACGCTGCCTAATTTTCAAACCAGCGAACCACTCACGAGAAAAACGTTGGGGTCTATCATAGATTTTCACCAGATTTTGAATACTAATTTGCACCTCTTGGTCTTCAGGTATCAGTTGCGCATTGGCAGTTGTGAGGCTATTTAAAGCAAACCACACTGAACTAGGTATTAAAGTCACGACTAAAAGAACACATGCCAACTTCATTAAAAACGATTCTGCAAAAAGATAAGTCAACAAGAATCCTACTGCCATGAGTGCTATTTGTAGAAACTTCCACTTCCAATGCAATGATTTAAACCAATTAAGTGAATTTTCTAACCCTGAATAGAAAGTTGGAATAAAGATTAATGTTAAAAGTGTGCTGAAAGATAACCCTCCAATCACCACAATTGCAAATGGAGCACCAATCGCTCCCACATATTCATCTTGCCCCATGGCAAGCGGGAACATCGCAACGATTGTAGTTGCTGCAGTAATCAGAATCGGACGAACTCTTGAAATCCCCGCTAAGATTAAGGCTCTTGAGCGATGATATCCTCTTGAGCGCAAAATATTGGCATAGTCGATGAGGATAATTCCGTTATTTACCACGACACCCATTAGAATTAAGAATCCGATCATGGCATTAGCATTCGACAAGCCATTTCCAGTGATAATCATTGCTATCAGCGAGCCTATAGCTGCCAACGGAATTGAGAAAAGCATGACAACAGAGGTAACTAGCGACTCGAAAACCGAGGCTAAAATCATGAAGATTAAAATAAGTGCAACTCCGATGAAATAATACATCTCTGTCATCTCATCTTCTTCAATTTCAACCGAAGCTGTAACACCTGAGGGATAATTATAACTAGCTAGAATTTCGTCGATTTCAGCTGCATATGATTCATAAATGCTTTTTGATTCATCAGCCTCTTCTGCGAAGGCATAGGTTAACGTTATTTGTTTCTCTTGATTCACTCTCGATAAACGAGAAAGCCCTGAAGAATAATACACATTTGTAAATTCTTGCAAATCATGATAGCCCCCTTTCGAATCGGGTACTTGCACTTTTTTCAAGTCATCCATCGAGCGCGCCTCTTCTTCCTCCTCTTCTTGCTGCTGATTAATCACTATTTCATATTCATCGGTTCCTTGCTCAAACGTGATTCCTGTTGAAATCTGATTTGAAAAAGAATTTAACTCATTCGACACGCCACTAAGTGTTAATCCATAAGTTGTCATCAACATCTGATCAAATTTCATGTGCACTTCTGGCTGATTACCCGACGAGCTACTTCTAACCCAATCAACAATGTCTAACTCACCGAGTATATATTCTAAATCATCGGCCACATTTTCCATCATCTTGTAATCTTCACCTTTGATAACTATGCTCTCTTGCGAAGACCCAATACCCAAAAGACGCTGAAAATTAATAGCTCCGCTACCTGCTCCTCCTCCACTAGAACTCGACGAACTAGTGCTCACACTTCCTTGATTTACCTTTCTAGCTAACTGAGAAATTTCATTTTTAATCTCAGCAAATGTTCTGTGATTAATGTCTTCATAATCTTCTTTCAGTTTAACAACTATTGTAGCTTCCTCTTCTTGAACCTTCGAAATTAAATCCTGCTTCTCGGCTACTTCTGCCAGCTTCTCTTCTATCAACCTCACGGCATTATCGGTCTTGTCTAAACTCGATCCTGAAGGCATCGTTAAATAGATTTCAACCTGATCATTATCAACTTCCGATAGTGAACCACTATCGATGAGATTAGCTCCCAAAAACGATAAGAAAAAAAGAATAACTGCTCCAGCAATGGTTACTGCAGGGTTTCTCATGCTCATTTTAAGCAATAGTACGTATATTTGGACCAAACGATTATTCGTGTCTATCTTCTGAAAATTAATATTACGCCCCCACTTTCTCCCCAATATAAAGTGAATCACCATCGGAATAAAAAGCAATGCCACGACTAGAGAAACCAACAAGGTTGAAATGATTGATACACCGATGTTAACACCCAACATTTCAATTTGATAATTGCTTGAAAAAGCAAAAGGAAGAAATACGGTTATCGTGGTTAGCGTTGCTGCAACAATCGATCGCCACACCTCTTTTGTTCCTTGTATTACGGCATCATCTGCGGAATATTTGTTGGCCGCCAAGCGATAGATATTTTCGAGCACCACCACACTATTATCAAGTAGCATACCAACAGCTAGTGCCATCCCCACTAAAGTTAAGCTATTTATAGTGATACCATAAGCATAGAAAAAGTTGAATGCAGTGAAAATTGAAACGGGAATAGCCAAAGCAACAAAAGCAACAATGCGTAGGTTTTTCAAGAAAATCCATAAAACAAAAATAGCCATCAATCCGCCAATCAGTGCCAGATTTATAATCTGATTAATGTTATCTTCCATCGTCTCCGCATTATTCTCCTGAACCACAAGTTGCACATCCTTCGCCTGAATCTTCTCATTAATTTTTGCTATCACAGCTAGTGCAGCATGCGACAACTCTATCTGGTTAGCCTGTGAATCGCCAATAATTTGAATTGAAACGGTTTCCATGCCATTCACTCTACTGTAGCTTTCTACTTCTTTCTCACCAAATCGAATAGTTGCAATGTCTCGCAACAAAACTGGACCATCTGCTACAACCAAATTCTCTATATCTTTAATTTGACTGTATTCAGCTGTAATGTGAACAAACTGCAAGCGACCATGCTCCACTAAATTGCCAACGTAAGTTCTATTTGTGTTATTTTGCGATAAAATACTTCGCAGACTTGCCATTGTAATTCCATAGGCTTCACAAGCATCTATGTTGGGCGTTATTTCGAGTGTTTTCTCTTTTCCTCCATAAACTTCCACACCTGCTACACCATCAATATTCTCAAGCTCGGAAGTTACTTCTTCATCAATCACATTTCGCACACGGTCAACTGTTCCACTTCCTCGTGCTTGGATACTCATGAGCTGAGTATTCATCTGCGATAAATCAACTCGATTAACGGTGAGCGTAAACTCTTCACCTAGTGTTGAGTTTAACTCCGACATCTTCTCTTGTAATTTCAGATAGGCTAAACTCAAGTCAACATCATTTTGATAATAAACAGCAATTGATGCTTGTCGTGAAGTAATCGTACTTTCCAGCGACTCAATGCCCGACAAAGTACTAATTGCTCCTTCAACCGATATCACAGCCTCTTTCTCGAAATAGTTCGGCTCTGATTCTTGACTTGTGCTCACCGTTACATTTAAAAATGGTAAATCGGCATTGGGAAGCAACTCAACTTTTGCTTGCTTATATGAAACATATCCAAGCATAGTCAGCCCAATAAATAACATGCTGATGAGCGTTTTCCTATCTATAACAAATCGCATAATTAATCGTTCTTATTTTCATTAAACAACTTGCTCTTGATGCTTTCAAAAACATCATAAACACATGGAATTACCACCAAGCTCAATAAGGTTGATGTTATCATTCCTCCGATTACTGCCATAGCCATTGGCGAACGCAATGCTGCACTCTCTCCGATGCCTAGTGTCATTGGAATCAATGCTAAAATAGTTGTCAAACTCGTCATCATTATCGGACGAATTCGCTGCTGCCCTGCTTGTAATATTGCTTCTCTTCGGGGAATTCCTCCTCGCTGTAATTGAATAATTCGATCAATCAACAATATGGAGTTATTCACAGCAATACCCGCAAGCATGATAATTCCAATGAAAGCCATCATGTTTAACGACTTCCCAAAAATAAAGAACGTGAATATTGACCCTACCACTGCTAGCGGAATAGTCAATAAAATAGTAAACGGATGAAGCAGTGATTCAAACTGTGACGCCAAAACCATGAACACTAAAATAATTGAAAGTATCAACGCAAAGCTCAAACTATCCATTGAATCTTGACGCTTTGCCTCTTCACCTGTTATTTCAATTTTGTAATTTAATGGTAATGCGATATCTGCTATCTTTAACCTGATTTCTTCTGCCACCTTACTTAATGAAACGGTATTCTCCAACTGAGCTGAAACTTGTCCAATTCGTGTTTGATTGTTTCGCATGATCTTCTTTGGAGAAAAACCTTCTTTGATTGTTGCCAATTCATCTAAATAAAACTCTTGGTCTCCCGATGTTATCTTTAGGCGTTGCATATCGGCTAGCGACATATCGGGCATTTTCAAGGTAATGTCTTGCATTTCTCCCGATCGCTCTACTTGCCCAACGGTTTCACCTGCTAGCTGACTTTGCACCTGCCCCACTATTGTGCTCACACTAATGCCATACATACCTGCTCGCAAGCGGTCAACCTCAATCTCTACTTCTGGCGATCCTTCCTCCATTGATGATTCTGCATTATAAATACCCTCTACATGAATAAGTCGCTCTTGTATTTGAGTCATAATTTCATCAATCGTTTCCAATTCTTCACCTTCCACTTCAATAAGCAAAGGTGCATCATCAGTCCCTAAAATACTTTGCAACGCTGTTTCATCTTGTTTATACAATATTTCAATATCATCAATTTCGCCCACTGCAGAACTCAACAATCGAATAGCCTCGCTCGAACTAATCGTTGCATTTTCGTTTAATACATATTTAATCGTTGCGGTATTCTCACCTTCAAAAATTGAACTTGTTGATGAACTCATGCTGCTGCTAGGACCAATATGTGTATATGTATATTGCAGATTATCTCCCAACAATTCCGATGCCATGTGCTCCAATCCAACCACCGTTGAGTTTGTCTTTGTTAGTTGCGTTCCCTCTGCCATGGTTATACTCATGCTAAACTCGCGTGTTTCTGTTTTTGGCATAAATTCCGAACCCAAAAATGGAACCATAAATAGACCTGCAAGCATTAACAATACAGAGAACAAAATAACAATCCATCGCTGATTAATCACTCTACCCAAAAATCTACCATAGCTGGAAATCTGAACCGTTTCTACGGGCTTATTCTTCGTGTTTTTATAGAAAAGGGTAAATAACATTGGAATAACCAAAATTGCAACCAAGAGCGATGAAACAAGCGAAAATGTAACCGTCCATGCTTGATCTTTAAACAATTCTCCTGCCGAACCATGTAAATAAACTATCGGAAGAAAAACCACAATCGTGGTTAAGGTTGATGATAAAATCGCTCCACTTACTTGTGATGTGCCTACTATTGCAGACTCGAAGACCGACATACCATTGTCTCTATTCCTAAAAATATTTTCCACCACCACAATCGCATTATCAACCAACATTCCGGCCCCTAATGCCAATCCCCCAAGTGACATGATATTTATGCTAAGTCCATTAAAATACATCAAATTAAAAGTAGCAACAATCGATATCGGAATAGCTATACTAATGATTAAAGTACTTCCTATTCTTCGTAAAAAAACATAGAGAATAAACACCGCTAACAAAATTCCTAGCAAGGCGGAATCTTGAACTTCGCCAATTGCACTATCAATGAATGTGCCTTGATCAGAAACCTTTGTCAATCGATAGGAAGGCAATGCCTTTTCAATTTTTCGCATCGCTGCTTCCACATTTTCAACAGCTTGAACCGTGTTGTAGCTTGTCTCTTTATAAATAGATAGTCCCAACGATGCTTGACCATTTAGCCTAACCATGTTTTCTGCATCCTTATTTTTAATTCGAACCGATGCAAGCTCTTTTAGAAATATCGGTGCCGATTGAGCCGACTCATCATCAGCTTTCACTGTTTTATATCCCACAATGATGCTTTCAAAGTCTTCCACCGAACTCAACAGACTAACTGCTTTCACCACATACTTCGTTCCCATCTCTTCGATGTTTCCTCCTGAAATACGCTGATTAAAATTATTAATCGCAGTTGAAATACTACTCAATGTCAATCCATAAGCATCAAGCAAATATTGTTGTGT
This sequence comes from Mangrovibacterium sp., assembly GCA_047971925.1. GTDB lineage: Bacteria > Bacteroidota > Bacteroidia > Bacteroidales > Prolixibacteraceae > JBKEDC01. The sequence continues at coordinate 12,764 of JBKEAC010000044.1, read as the reverse complement.
CTCAATATACACTTCTTGCTCTTGCGCTCCACTAATCTCAACATCGGCTATTCCATCTAAGCGAATCAACTCATTGCGGATGTAATTCTCAGCTGTCTTCCTCAGCTCATTCAAATCATCAATATTATCATTGCTAAGAGCTATTTCAACAATCGGACTTGTATTGGGGTCATATTGTGAAATTGTAATCGCATCAATGTTATCATCATTTTGCGCATAACTATTCACCGCCTTTTGTAAATCTAAGAAGGCATCATCCATATCTTTATCCCAAGCATACTCCACAGTAACCTGGGCTGTTCCTACCATCGATATTGACGAAACATTCGTAACATCCGATTGACGAATGGCCAAACCCTCCAACTGTTCCACATATTGCTTCTCAATTTCCTCTGGCGGACGTTCACCTGCCTCAAGCTCAATATACAACTTCGGATTATTCATATTTGGAAATAACTCAACTCCAAGCTTGTCATATGAAATATATCCCAACAATAAAACACCCAACACTACCATCGAAATGGTAACTGGATATTTCACTGAAAATTCACTTAACTTCATAGCCAATCCCCCTGCTATTTTAAAATTTTAACCTTCGATTGATGACGAAGTGTTTCAAATCCTTTTGTCACCAACCTATCATTTGCTTTCAATCCCGATGTTATTTCAACATAATTAGCATTTTCATATCCAAAGGTCACCTTGCGCTCTTCAGCAGTCGAATTAGAAACAACAAAAACACTCTTCCCTCTTCTGTTCGAAATAACTACATCTTTTTTAACTACCACCACATTCTCATGCCTATCTAAAATGATATCAGCCTGAGCAAACATACCTGGTCGAAGTAGCAAATCTTGATTATCAACATCGAGCTTACAAGTAAATGTGCGTGTTTCGGTACTAATGGCTGGCGATATCTGAGAAACTTCCCCACTAATTGTATCCTCAGGAACAGTGTAATTCATCACTCGGATTGACTGTCCTGGCTTAATTTCATTAATATACTTCTCTGGCAAATTCACCTCTAAAAGCATCTCCTTATAATCCATAATAGTCAACACTTCTGTTCCACTTGAAATCACAACCCCTTGCGTGAACGTTGGTAAACTTGTAATTACACCCGAAAAAGGAGCTATAACCTTAGTCTTACCAAGCTGTATTTGTGCCAACTCATAAGAATCTTGCGCATTAACAAATGACACCTCTGCCTGACTAAGTTCACTTTGCGTTACCCCACCCTTTTCAAAAAGCGATTTCTGCTTTTCAAAGGTTTGCTTGGCAATATCTAAACTCAATTTCTTCGACTCTATCGCAATACCATTGATATATTCTTCACTACGCAATTCAATAATTACTTGTCCCTTCGAAACCTTATCGCCCAACGCATAGGGCTTACTCGTTTGTGGATTCTTATGAAGCATATATTCTCCCGATGATTCTAAGAGAAGAACTGCCTCATGTACTGCCAACAATGTACCTGTTGAATTAATCGTTTGCTCAATATTTCCCAATTGAATCTCCTCAATTGAAACAGGTATAGCCACATCGGCTTCCGAATTTGATGTTTGCGAACTACATGCCGATAGTGCAATCAAAGCTATGCCTAAAAATGATAAGTAAGGTCGTGTATTCATTTGTCTATATTTTTATATCTTGCATGTATTATCAATCAGATTCTAAGTTCATTTACTATCGACTGACCTCCATGTTTCTTTATTTCTAAAAATTATTCTATTCCACCAATTTCAAACCCTCAGCCATAATCTCTTCCGGAACAATAGGCTTCTGCAAGGTATAGTCGTATAAGGTTTGTATTTTCAAATTAAGCAACTGAATCTTATAATCAATCAAGGCTTGTGCCGAACTCTTCTTAGCACTTGAAAGCTGCGACTGATACTGGCTCAAATCCATCCCTGTTAAATCGCCATTTGCATAACGCTCCAAATTAATCTCATAGGTGAGTTGCGCATTTTTTTCGCTCTTTTCAGAAATCTCAATCTGAATAATTTGATTCTGCAAATTACGTATCACCGAACGAATATCTACAACTATTTGCGTCTTCTCCGTTTCATAATTTAATTGCTGCGTTTGAATAACGGTTTCCTGCGCTCGAATCCTAGCCTTGCGCTCTCCCCAATCGAAAATCGGAACATTAAACGAAAGCGAAACGTTCGGATTACGTGTTGGATTCGCATAAATATCATTCAAAGCCTGATCTTGACCAATAATACCTATCGACATGTTTAAATCACCCTTAAACTCATCAGATGCCTTTGTTGAAATCAAACTAAACAACGCGTTTTCAATTTCTATTTCTCGCTGACGAAGTTCCATCCTCGAACTCAATGCATATTCCGTTGCCTTCTGAACATTTACTTCAACTGGTGTTACATCAAGACTAGCCATCACCGTAATTTCCTCGTAAATATCCATCCCAATATATTGCTTAAATGCATCTTTAGCATTCTCCAACGAAACCTCACTATTCTGAACCGATGATTTTGATTCAATATAATTCAACTCCGCTTGCAACAACTCCTCGCGAGCTAACAAGCCTGCCTCAACCTTGTTCTTCGATATTTCATATGACCGCTCGGTGTTCGCCAACTCATCTTTTGCAATACTCAGACTCATTTGAGCCATATAAACATTATAAAAATACTGTGTCACATCGCGCTCCAAACTCAACCGTTGCATGGCATAACTCAAATTTGTATTCTCTAAATCTAATTCAAGTTCCTTTAAATTTTGTTTCAACACATTATAAGTGAACAAAGGCTGATTAATGCTCAAATATAAATTATTCGAAAACGATTTATTATCCTCCTTCGAACTTGCCGAACTACTATTCACCTGCCAACCAAATTTATTCACCAAAGAAACCGTGCCATTAGTGGGCAAGATGGGCTGGTCAATTCGAAATGTACCCGATGTTTGAAAATTCTCACTCGTATACCATGACGATGTATAATCATCAAACGAACGATTCTGACCATATGTCACCGGATCTAAAGTCATCAAAAACTGCGACTTCAACGATGCCTTTTGCGCTTTAAGCATCTGCTGCGAACGCTCCAAACTCAACAAGGTCGACTGAAGCGTGGGACTTTGTTGCTCGGCTATCTGCATTGCCTTGTCGAGTGTAATAATTTGCTGGCTGCGAACGACTCCGCATAAAACCAAACAAACAACTAAAAAATTAATTTTCTTGAACATATCTATATTCTTTTGCTAGCTTATTGTTTCACAAATTTAACAGCATCCGCCACTACCATGCGCCCTTTCGACACATTTGAAAGCTCTATTAGTGCACTTTCTCCTTTAAAATAATAGGCCCCGATATAATACCAACCCTTATCTCTCACCGCAACAGGAACCTGCTCCTCACCATCATGGTGAACCAATCGATAATTATATTCTGCCCTTTCTCTTCCCCAAGGCTGAAAAAGATAAACATATACCGAATAAAAACCCTCTCCTTGTAGAGGCACATGCCACTTTGCCACCTGATCGCCATTGCCTGAAGCGGCATAATAGGCCGACCGAAGGTTTGTGCCATAAAAATCAGAATGTGTGGTTAACGACCAACCCAACGGTGGGCGCCATTGATTAAAAGATGCATATTTATCGCTCTCCAATTCCGTTGACAACAACCACGTGCGTAAACGACTACCTTGTGAAACTTGAGTAATCTCAAACCCCGAATCTTCATTATCTACCACAATCTCTCCTGGCAATACTCCAGAAACCTGTTTCGATAATACGCGCTCGCCTTCAAATGGTATTTTTGTATTATCTTCCTCTAAACGACCCCAATCTAATCGCAATTGCGATGGAATATTTTTCGACGTTAACGTATTTATCGTGCCCCCTCTCGGACTACCAGAAATGAGCATACTAACCTCCTTCGTCTCATTACCATCTAAATGAATCAGTTTTGTTATATTCTCAGAACTACCGCCACCTCCCATTCGCGGACCGCCCCCTGTGCGAAATTCCAATTCCACTACGCCTTCTGCCGATTCTATATTTGAAATCTTAAACACTACCATCGTTTTCAACTCATCGCCATCAAGCACATTTACAGCCTCCACATCTCCAATTAAATAGGCAGGCAATTCCTTACTCTTAAACCAATCGCCCATATATGAAATCAAATCAACATCAAACTCACCCTTCAACTCCCTTGCAAACATTTCCAATGTAGCTGTCTTAAATCGATTGCGATATAAATAATCAAATAAAAAATTATCAAATGCTTCATCGCCAATCTTTTCTCTAACTATCGAAAACAAACTCGTCCCCTTCAAACTAATCACATCATTAATAATATCCTTACGATCCTGATCTTCCAACAACTCTTCAAAACTATACGACAACAAGGCTAAATTTGCCTCCTCATCGCCACTCGTGCCACTCATGTCGCGCATCCACCCACTCATGCCCGATTCTTCTGCCGAACTCGATTTATATGCCCCAAAAACTTTATTACTCACAGGCCATTTTTCTGAACTCACCGAATAGACAAAATCATAAAACAACGGAAATGCATAATAAATATTCTTCGTCTCTGAAACTTCCATCTGACCATTATTCCTGCTAAAATCTGGACGACCCGAGGAACTGAAAAACGACGCTACAAAATTCCGAAACACCTGAACTCGAACCTCCTCATCAGTCATCTGATTGGCACTACGACGAGGACCACCCGGACCACCCTCCTTTTGTCTCCGATATTCTGTGTCAAAATCAGCCTGTTCAACCGATGCTCCCTTCTCGCCAAATAAAATCATCTCTGGCTGAGTATATTCAAGCGAACCTCCCAAAACCCGCTGATACGCATAATACTGCAAAGGAACCTCCACCAACGAAAATCGCTCAAAAGGATAATATAAATCGACTGTTCGCTCATAATCTTGCAAAGTCTCTGCCAATACCGATGATAAGGTATCTTGAACTGTTTCAAAAAAATCAGTATAATAATCATGACCTGGTTTCGCATATAAATTGAACTCCAAACCATCAACATCATATGTTTTTCGCATATAATCGCCAATTACTAGCGATAGTTGAGAATTCGCATGTGTCGATTCAAAAACCCACTTCCCATCGGCATTCAATCCAGTTCCTTGCGATATGACAGTGAGCTGTGGCAATGTCTCAACCTCCAACCGATAATTACTAAACTGCGGATTCAACCAACTCAAATTCTTCTCCCCATAACCAACTCCCGAAATCGGATACCACATGTTCTCTCTTGTAAGCAAAACATAGTCGGCAGTGAGAAATGCATAACGCTTATCGATCTGAAAAATAAACTCCGTGTTCAATGCCTCATATTCCTCCTTACTCACATCTAAATAGGACGCCGATTCAATAATGCCACCGCTATAAACAAACTCTATCGTAGCTCTATCGCGAGACTTCAACTCATAATCCTTTATCAAAATCGTACTTAAACGCTGCTCTATTTCAACATCACGACCATCAATCCTAACACTATCAACACGCAAACCCGGATTCAAACTAAACAACAACGAATCATTACTCATTCGCTCTCTATTCTGAACCTGCAATGTTGCACGAACCAACAACTGTTCTCCCTCATGCTTCACTTTTAAATCATAATGCTTCACATCTACTCGCATTGACCCCAGAAAATCATCATGATGCAGAATCAATTCTCCGCGAAGGCGCTCTCCTTCCTGAACTCTCGACAAATGAACATAGCCCATCGATACACCAAGAACCAAAAACAATGTTCCTAATCCACCAGCCACTCTACGCTCAAGCCTAGAATGAGAAAGACGAGTCAACATCATAATGGTATAACTAATGAAGCTCAATCCGAAAAACAAATACATGCCCCGATGATTAAGCAAAACATCAACATTCCCAAACCCCACAAAATCAGAAAATGTCATCGGAATACTATAAGCCATGTAATCGAAAATATAATAATACTTCGATTTCAAATAAAACAAAGTAATCGCCACATAGCCTAAGATAATCAAAAATGTTACCGCCTGATTCTTCAATAACGACATGAGCAAAAACGATAAACCCATAATGAAAACAAGCGTTGGAATACTTACCAAAGCAAAATATTGCAAATATGATAACGCATTTACCGACGCATATGGCGACAACACATTCATCACAAACACCTCAACAAGAACCAGTAAATTCAGAACCAAGAAAACCCCTAAATTACCCAAAGTCTTCCCAACAACATAATCAATATTACTCATCGAGCGCACATAAATCACATCTGTAGTATCTAACTTCCTGTCCTGCTTCAAAAAATCACTCGCCAAGAAAATCGCTACAATTGCCTGCACAACATTCAAAAACAACATCGCATTATGTGGAATTAAGGCAGGTAAAGCCCGCATTGGCCAGCCCCCCATGCTCCACTGCGGCATAATGAGAAGAACCACGTTCCAAAATCCAATAAGAACTATCGATAAGATAGCGAAAATACGAAAAAACCAACTCCGTAGAAGAGTCTTTCGCTCATACTTCGCTATGGCTGCTATTTGTGGTAATGATATCATAATCTCACTTATTTAATTGGTCGCTAGCTGTCCACAAATTCAAACTCTTTTCCATGAAATAAACATAGGCATGCTCCAAATTCGGAGCAATAATCTCTCCATGATATCCAGAAATATCCTCCGCAACAACTTCAACCTCCCAATCCTTCCCCGTGGGAACTGTTGCCACAACAGGAAATCGCTCGTTGATCGCCGTAAACTCATCATTCGACGCCCGTATCCGCCACACCTTCCCATTAGCCTGAGCAACAATATCATCGGGCGAACCAACATAAGCCAACTCACCCTGATTAAGCAAAACCATACTATTACAAGTGCTCGAAATATCTCCAACAATGTGCGTTGACAAAATTATAATAACATCCTTTGTTGAAATCGATGACAATAAATTCCTAAATCGAATGCGCTCCTCCGGATCTAATCCCGTTGTGGGCTCATCAACAACAACCACTTTCGGACCATTCATCAGCGCCTGTGCAATGCCCAAACGACGCTTCATCCCTCCCGACAAGCGATTTGCATAACGATCTCTCGCCTCAAACAAACCCACTTCCTCCAACATCTGATCAACCTTCTGCGAACGGTCGCGCTTCCGATGTAGCCCCGAAAGCCGTGCCGTATAATCTAAAAATTCATACGTCTTCAAACTAGAAAAAAATCGAAAATCTTGCGGCAAATAACCAATCATACGCCGAACTTGCTCGCGATCTTTAACCAAATCATAATCACCAATCGTTACCTTTCCCGATGTCGGCTCTGCCAAAGTAACCAAAATACGCATCAAACTCGATTTGCCAGCCCCATTCGGACCCAACAAACCAAACATACCATCATGAATATCAAAACTTAAATCATGAATCGCCCTATGCCCATTTGGGTAAATTTTTGTCAATCCTTCAATGCTTATTTTCATCCGACAACGCTGGTTTTTTAAATAATTTCAGTCTTAAGACTCGCTAAAGATAGAATAGTTTAATAACATATTAACAAAACACCCCGTTTTTTTCTAAAACTCAAAAATCAAAAAATCCTTCTCTTCATCGTTTCTTGGGGGTGCCGGCATTCCTCCCCGCCACAATGCCCAGCCCTGCCGTCGGGCTTTCCGTTCCAATCTTTTAAGTGGGCAAAAGGCAAAGCCCACTTAAAAGGATTTCCACGCCAATCCCTCACCCTGCTGCACACGTAAAAGTCGCTCGAAACATTTGCAAAAATTAGCATGGGAGCAAGTCCGAAGAACTATAAGACAGTAACATAGTGCAGCGCACTATGATTGCAAACCACCCCAACCCTAAGCGCCAATAGGTGCAAAAGACAAACTCCCATCATCATTTCCAAACATATCGCTCATCAATTTGGCACGTTCACATAGTGCGATGCACCATGCTACTTCTTCAAGCCCTATCAGGCTAATCCTGCACTAACCTACAAAACATCTTCAAATCACACAATAAGATTATATATCGAAATGAAATAATAGAAAGTTTGGATTTTACTACAGTTGATTTAAATCTGACCGGTTTCCAATTACATACATATACTTTCGAGCAAGTTTTTACACTTTTCGGCGAATTTGTTTTCATTTTTTTTGCTATCTCATTAAAAAACCGCAAAATACACATCGCTATTTAGAATGATTAAGAGTTATCTTGATGATTTATCGGCTTAAATTGTAACATTAAATACTTAACTGAATTCAGTTTTTGTTATACAGGACTCCTATATGGTGAAAACTGAATTCAGTTTTTGTAATACAGGACTCCTATATGGTAAAAACTGAATTCAGTTTTTGTAATACAGGACTCCTATATGGTGAAAACTGAATTCAGTTTTTGTAATACAGGACTTCTATATGGTGAAAACTGAATTCAGTTTTTGTAATACAGGACTCCTATATGGTGAAAACTGAATTCAGTTTTTACAATAAAGGACTGCCCAATGGTTAAAACTGAATTCAGTTTTTACAATAAAGGACTGCCCAATGATAAAAACTGAATTCAGTTTTTGTAATATATATGACGCATATCATGCATCGTTACAGAATTTTTTGCCATATGAGCTGTGCTTTAACAAAGATCTTTTTTGTTTAAAGATCAATCATTCTTTAAGAAATTAAAAATGCAGCGATTAAAATTGGATAAAAAGCCAAATGAACACACAATAGCAACAAAACAATTATCCCCGAAAACAAAAAGTGCGGAGAATCTCACATTCTTCGCACTCCTTGCTTATTAAGGGATTTCTAAAATACATCTACATCTTTCAACAATCCATGATTCTTATCTTTCTCCGACAACTTTATATCATTCATCGGAACTCGCCAATCTATACCAATTGCCGCATCATCCCATGACACACCTCCATCATGAGTAGGTGCATAATAATTATCGCATTTATATGCAAAAACTGCTGTTTCACTTAAAACCACAAAACCATGCGCAAAACCCTGAGGTATCCACAACTGACGATGATTCTCTGCCGATAGCTCCACCGCCACATGCTTTCCATAGGTAGGCGAGCTTCGGCGCATATCAACCGCCACATCGAGCACTGAACCCTCAATGCAACGCACCAACTTCGATTGCGTAAAGGGCGGACGCTGAAAATGCAAACCCCGCAAAACACCATAAGTCGATTTCGACTGATTATCTTGAATAAAATTTATCCTACTCCCCACCGCTTCTTCAAACACATCTTGTCTGAAACTTTCAAAAAAATAACCTCTATCATCTCCAAAAACATTTGGCTCAAATATCAATACTTCTGGAATGTCTGTTTTTATTACTTTCATTATTCTTTTTATTTATTTGTTGATTTTCGATCGCAGAGCGGTTGCTAAGCAGCCGAACTACTTCAATTTCATCAAATACTGACCATACTCATTCTTTGCCATGGGTGCTGCCAGTTTCATGAGCTGCTCTTTATTAATATAGCCCATCTTAAAAGCTATTTCTTCAATGCACGCTATTTTCAACCCCTGACGACTTTCAATAGTCTCCACAAAAGAACTAGCCTCCAAAAACGAACGATGCGTCCCCGTGTCTAACCAAGCATAGCCCCTACCCATGAGCTCCACCTTCAAATCATTCGATTGCAAAAAAACCTGATTCACCGTCGTAATCTCATATTCCCCTCGTGCCGATGGTGCAATTTCATGAGCCACCTTCACCACACTATTCGGATAAAAATATAAACCAACCACCGCATAATTTGATGCCGGATTCGCTGGTTTCTCTTCAATTGATGTCACATTGCCCGCTTCATCAAATCCAGCCACACCATAACGTTCCGGGTCGTTCACATAATAACCAAACACCGTAGCTTTCTTCTCTTGCTCCACATTCTTACGTGCCTGCCTCAACAAGTCGGTAAATCCATGACCATAAAAGATATTATCGCCAAGCACCATACACACATCATCATCGCCAATAAACTCTGCTCCCAAAGTGAATGCCTGTGCCAAACCATCGGGACTAGGCTGTACTTTATAGCTGAACTGCATACCCAATTCCTCGCCTGTGCCCAACAATTTTTCAAAATTAGGCAAATCTTCAGGAGTCGATATTATTAAAACCTCTCGAATGTCTGCCAACATCAAAACCGATAACGGATAATAGATCATCGGCTTATCATAGATTGGCAACAATTGTTTCGATATTCCTTTGGTGATTGGATACAACCGTGTACCCGAACCTCCTGCTAGTATAATTCCTTTCATAATTTTGCGAAGCAAAATGCCTAGGCTGAAGCCGCAGCGAAGCCTTATCTACGATGCTTGAACTGAAGCTTCTTTTAACGCAATGTTTGTAGCAAAGCCACAAAACCAACCTACGCTCCAAGGCATTAAGCATTGATTTTATAGTATTAATTTCTTTATCTAACTCTTTATACACATCATCGTCTAGCATTTCTAAATCTCGAGAGAGCAATAGAAAACACTCCAATTCATATAGCTAACCTAAACTTATTTGAATAAAACGATTAAATTCTTTTTCCGATTTTCGCCCGCTATCCTCTGCAAAATTCGATGGAATGAAATAGACTGCTCGCCTCATCTGAGAAAACATCGCATACTTTTCGCTATCAGGAAAAGCAGACGTAATTCGACAAATCCTCAGAACTAACTGATGCGATAATTCCCAGACTTTATCTCGTTTGAAGTTTCTCATATTCTCTTTTTTAGTTGTGCCCAAGGGCGCATTACTGCGTGCTGTATCTACGGTGCCAGAAAGCCTGAGCTGTACCACTATGCCTAACGGCGCAGGGCGCAAGGGCGCTAGAAGCACAAAGTCAAGCAGCGAAGCTCAAGCCTACTGCTTGCAGCTCTCCATCCACTCCTCATTTTCCAAATACCAATCGATGGTTTTTTCTAAGCCTTCTTCAAATTGCAAACTTGGCACCCAGCCCAGTTCTCGTTGCAGTTTCGACGAATCAATGGCATAGCGCAAATCATGACCTGCTCTATCAGTCACGTAACTAATCAATTTTGCCGATTCGCCTGCTGCTCTACCTAGCTTTCTGTCCATAATCGAGCACATCACTTTAATCAAGTCGATGTTTGTCCACTCATTATGTCCGCCAATGTTATACGTTTCGCCAAGCTTACCGGTGTGGAAAATGACATCGATAGCTCGTGCATGATCTTCCACCCAAAGCCAATCGCGAATATTCTCGCCCTTACCATAAACTGGTAGTGCTTTATTGTTTTTGATGTTATTAATGAATAGTGGGATAAGTTTCTCAGGATACTGATATGAACCGTAATTGTTCGAACAGTTTGAAACCAATGCTGGCAAACCAAATGTGTCATGATAAGCACGCACAAAATGGTCGGAGCTTGCTTTCGATGCCGAATATGGACTGTGTGGGTCATATTTGGTTGTTTCCACAAACATTTCATCTTTGTTCATGCTCAATGCGCCATAAACCTCATCGGTGGAAATGTGATAGAACAGTTTGCCCTCATAGTTTCCAGCCCAAAGTGCTTTCGCTGCATTTAGCAAATTCACCGTACCTATTACATTGGTAAAAACAAATTCAGTAGGATTGCTTATCGAGCGGTCAACATGACTTTCGGCTGCCAAATGAATCACACCATCGGGCTTATATTTTGCAAACACATCGTTCATGGCTGTTGCATCAACAATGTCGGCTTGCACAAACTCATAGTTTGCTTTGTTTTCAACATCTCTCAAATTAGCCAAATTCCCCGCATAAGTCAGCTTATCGAGGTTTATAATCTTGTAATTCGGATATTTATTCACAAATAATCGAACCACATGCGAGCCAATAAATCCAGCTCCCCCTGTTATTAGTATTGTTTTCATCTGTTTATAATTTTCTACTGTATATCTCACTGCATGTCAGTTGTATTTCATGCACAAAACAAAAGTAGCTTTTTTTTTGCTTCTCACAAACAATTATGAAATAAAGTAGATAAAAGGGCGTTACTGCGTGCATTGTCTATAGGCGCTAGAAGCAGCGAAGCTCATGCGCCAAAGGCAAAGTGCAAAGCCTAGCAGCTAAACACTAACGTATCTCTTTAATCTCCGCTTCCGTCAATCCTGAAGATTGTACAATGATAGCTATGTCAACGCCCGCTTGTAGCAATGATCGTGCCATTTCCACTTTCCCTTCCACTTTCCCTTTTTTCATACCTATTGCTTCACCTTCTGCTTTCCCTTTTTTCATACCTATTGCTTCGCCTTCTGCTAAACCTTCTACTAAACCTTCTGCTTTCCCTTCTGCCTTGGCATCGTCTTGAATAGATACTTCTACTCTTACTGCATCCCAAAACTTGTGATAGCTAGCTAGCTCCGCTGCTGTGTAACTCGACTTTTCAAGAACTTCAATCGCTTTCTGAAGTTCTTTCGATTGATTCAATCCTTCGGGTATTATTTGATCGCCTGCTTTAATCTCCGTAAGAAAACGCAACCATAACACTTGCATTTTCTTCTCGCTAAATGTCTCTGACTTAAATTTTGGTAACTCTACTGCTGTTATCTCTATCCCGCTAATCTTATGCCCATTGGGCTTTCCATCGTTAAATGAATAATGATGCAAATAGTCTTCATCTTTGGGTAGATAAGTCTCATTTACCAGACACAAAGCGTATACCGGACGAATGTGGCTGAACGGCTCTCCTGATTCTAATTGCCCTGAATAAACCTTTGAGGTATTATGCAACATACGTGTCATGAACGAGGACGT
>JBKEAC010000043.1:0-18570 GCA_047971925.1 Mangrovibacterium sp. | reverse complement strand
TTGTTTTTAAATGATTTAGCAAATAAAATGAATAAAAATTCGCCAAAATGTATAAAAACTTGCTCGAAAGTATAAGACAGTTGCACGGTCTTAATCTAACACGCCCGAAAATGGGCGTTCCGTTCTAGTCGCAGCGCGACGACATTTTATTAGCCCCACATATTCATTGTGGGGGAAATCGGTGCGGTTTGCTCATGAGTGCCGTAGGTACGACACCTGAAATGCAATGTGTATAATGTATAGGCACCGAATAATATCACGCACGCTGCAATCACGCACGGAGACGCATGCAATGCGTCTCTACGGCACGGCTATCCGCCGTTTCGGATTGCCATTCGGGATTATTTCAGGCTTGCATGTTTTGTGTGATTTGAAGATGATTTGAAGATTTGTGCAGGATAAGCCCGAGAGGGCTCGAAGAAGTAGCATAAAGAATACCGTGCGGCGGTCTTATTTTGCAAAGTTTTTAGGTGAGATTTATATCGGTTTGAAAGCTCAATTTAAAACCAAACAAGGGAATGAATCAACCGACTCATTCCCTTGTTTTGTTTGTGACATGCTGAAGAAAAATTATACTTCAGAATTCCGCTAGATAGAACCCAACTATTTTGCAGGTTCCCACTTGCAACGCACCGGAGAAACAATCGCTTCTTCTTTCTTCAATGCGGCAAAGATTTTATCAATTTCTTTGCGGTCGATACCTGAAAGTTTTTCAACTTCACCAGCGCTCACAGGTTTTCCAGCTGCGCGCATAACTTCCAACACTTTTTCTTTACTCATAATAGTTATTTTTTTTAGTTTAATTTCGTCTTCCAAAAACTTTGAGCGCCCAATAAAGAAGCTGCGCAATGGCTCCGATAGCAGCAACAAGATATGTTCGAGCAGCCCATTTAAGCGAATCTTCAGCTCCCGCAAATTCATTGGCAGTAAGCATGTTTTTATTTTTCATCCAAGCTAAAGCACGATTACTAGCATCGTATTCCACTGGCAATGTTACAATTGAAAAAAGCGTGGCAACAGCCATTAAAACCAAACCGATAACAGCAATGGCATAGCCAAAAGAGAAACCCTGAGCAGCAATCCCAAGAATTAATCCGCCAATGATGAGCCATTGCGATAACGAAGAGGAAATTTGTACTGCAGGAACCATCTTCGACCTCATTTGGAGCCAGCTATAGGCAGTGGCATGTTGAACAGCATGTCCCACCTCATGTGCCGCCACTGCAGCAGCGGCAGCATTTCGCTCATTGAAAACCGATTCCGAAAGATTAACGGTTTTGTTTTGCGGATTGTAATGATCGGTAAGTCGTCCTGGAGTTGAAATAACCTTCACATCATGAATGCCATGATCATGAAGCATTTTCTCAGCAATTTCTGCGCCACTCATGCCATTTGAAAGGCGAACTTGAGAATAATGATTGAATTTGCTTTGCAGGCGATTGCTCACAAGCCAGCTCACCAATGAAATCCCTCCAAGGAGGAGCATGTATGAAATATCCATATTGTAATTAATTAGTATTTTAACATTGTTGTTTCTTAGAGTATAATTTGCGATAACTGCTTACTGTTCACATCAAAGAACAATGGAGCCACTTGCACCTTCGGATATCGTTTCTGAATCCGTGCAGTTTCCGAGGCGATAAATTCAATTGAATTGCCAATCTCAAAGAAAGGTGCTAAACCCTCAAAATGCGTTTGTGCATTTTCGGTTTTCCAACCCGCATTTTGAACCATTCCCTCAATAAACTTTTCTTTAACCGATTGAATGTTTTGCATTCTACAATCATTATTTGCAATAAGCACAATATGACGAATGTCGCCCACGCCAATAGTGTACGAAACTTGAAACTCTTGATAAAAAAGATTCGCACCCCCTGTTCGAAAGATATAGGCAAAGTTATCGGGAAGCCACAAACTGATTCTGCTATCGGCACACATGCCAATCATGAGCTGTGCTTGATCATAATGAGTGAATATTTTATTAAGGTTATGGTACTCCAATAGAAGCCCTATCGGAGTATTGCGGTACTCAGGTAAAATATCGTTGGAATTATTTATCTCTATCAGTTTCGGCATATCTTATTTTACATTTACTACAAATAAACCCTTTCTCAATGAAAAAGTTCACAGAGTAGATAAAAGTTGCAAAATTAAATCATTTCAATTTTATGTCTTCTTCATATAGCAAATATAAAACATATTTATTGACTTAATAGTTCACGAAATTTAAAAATAGTTATTTTTCAATCGCCATTTCATTATAATAAAAGAAATACTATTTTTACACAACTTTAAATGGGTTTAAACAATAAAAATCAATTATGAACATAGATTGGAAAGATAAGTTGAGTGCAAAATTTAGTGCGGAGCTTGCTGAAATAGCTGTTGAAGAAGTCCAAGAAACGTCTGCTTCTGAACCAGCAAAGAACAAACAAACGCTCTATGTGGAACTCGATCGGAAGGGTAGAAATGGCAAGTCGGCAACCTTAATTACAGGCTTTGAAGGCTCCGATGAAGAGTTAAAAGAACTAGCCACTCTTTTGAAAAAAACATGTGGTGTTGGGGGCTCATCGCGTGGGGGTGAAATACTCATTCAAGGCGATTTTGTGAAAAAAATCATGGATTTACTCAAAGAAGAAGGATATAAAGTTAAAAGAATTGGAGGCTAGAACGTGAATAAAATGCGTGTGCGGAGCATGGAAAAAAACATGCCTTTTCACTCGGTGTAATTACAAACAATCGGAAGAATTACAACATTGCAAGTGCCGATAATCGTCATGAAAGCAAAACAAATTACCTTGCGAAATGCGAAATAGGGCAGCAATTACAGCAAATTCATCAAGAAATTTACCAAGCTGCACGATTAAGATAATCTTAACATGATGCATGAAAAAGAAATTTATTACTTTTGCGCACATTGAAAACTAAAAAATAAAAATATAAATCGTGGGAAGAGCATTTGAATATAGACGTGCCGCCAAAGAAAAGCGTTGGGGGCACATGTCGAGAATTTTTCCAAAATTGTCGAGAGCCATCACCATGGCAGCTAAAGAAGGTGGACCAGAACCCGACATGAACCCTAAATTGCGCTTGGCAATTCAAAATGCCAAAACGCAAAACATGCCTAAGGACAACATCGACAATGCAATCAAACGTGCTGCAGGAAAAGATGCGTCTGATTACACCGAGGTGAACTATGAGGGCAAAGGACCACACGGGTCGCTTATTTTCGTGGAATGTGCAACCGACAACACCACTCGCACGGTGGCCAATGTGAAATCATATTTCAATAAATCGGGCGGCGGGCTTGTGCCAACAGGTTCTTTAGAATTCATGTTTAACAGAAAAGCGGTTTTTGAAATCGAAAAAACGCCAAGCATTGATGTCGAAGAACTCGAACTTGAGCTCATTGATGCCGGTTTGGAAGAAATTGAAGAAGTTGAGGGCATCATTTACCTCACTGCCGATTTCACCAGCTTCGGAACGTTGAGTCATGCGCTTGAAGAAAAGGGAATTACTTCTCAAAAAGCCAATTTGCAACGCATTCCAACAACTCCAGTGGCTTTTACTGAAGAGCAAATGGAAGAAATCGAAAAATTAATCGACAAATTAGAAGACGACGACGATGTGCAACACGTCTTCACAAATATCGAATAAAAATCGGAAATCCAATCAAAAAAAGCTCAACTTCAGTTTGGGCTTTTTTTTTTGACTATGAATCTAAATTCTACATTTCAGCCCTGTTTTTTTTGCTTTCTTTCTTTTTTGGGAGTGCCGGCATTTTCCAGACCTCATTCCACGCCCATGCCGTCGCGCTTTCCGCTACAATCTTTTCCCTTCTTTGGTCGGGAAAAGGATTTTCGCTGCAATCGCTCACTCAGCTGCGCACTAAACACGAAACAGCCAAACTAAATAGCATTCAGAATCTCAAATTAAGAATTGCCGACAAAGCTTTAGTATATTGAATAATGTCAATGCTATTATTTATTTCTATTATTGCTTGTATTTAAAAATAAAAAAATATAAATTTGTAGAGGTATTAATCACAAAAGAAACCGCTAAGCGATAAATGAAAGGAGTGGAAATCAAAGACGCTTGGCAGACTGTAGTTTTTTTTCTTTTAATTATTAACCCGCAGTGGTGAAAATGTAATTACCTTATTTTTTTCTCGGCTGCACATTTTTTGAAAAATGAGTGTTTGTGCACCCGTGTTGCAAACTCGTTAAGAAATAAGCTATTAATTCCCTTACTCCCGCATGTGCATGTGGGAGAAAGGATAAATCAAAAAAAACATGAAAAAAATAATCGTACTAATAACCATTGCATTGCTATCATTTAAAGTCAATGCTCAGCATCCGCAGCCACTCATGGATGAAATGAGAACACTATTTGTGGAAACGCTAAAAAACAACCATTATACAGGCAACAGTGAAGAGGAAATAATTAAAAGCTTCTTTGCGGACTATGAAAATATTTTCAACAACAAAGATTTCACTCTTGAAATTGATGCGAAGAAATTTAAAACCGTGAATAAGAAATTGAGCCAACGCGATGCTTCACATTTTTATTATTTCTATCGTGATTTTATTTTTTCTGAAGGTGAATTTAAAATGGCAGAGCAAAAAGGCATGCCTGTGTCACGAGCTGCGGTCATAACTACGCACGGTGGAAAGGCACTAAGTGATGAAGAGGCAGAAAAAATAATGAATATATGTATTAACCAGTCTTTCATTAACGAAGTGAGCAAGAATAATGCCAAGCATGCCGAATATTTAACTTACTGTCTGGATGTGGTAGGTGAAACTTCATTTGCACATGCCATTTTTTATTTATTAAATGATGATAGTAAAGCCGAAACAGCCAATGTAGCAACAGTTATATCGTGGAAGTATTTGTGTAAACAAGCTGGCGTGCCTTTTTACATTAAATAATCAACGGCTAATCGGTTAGAATCCGTTTGTTGCTCTGATTATATTTTGAAACAATGTCGAATGTAGTGATTAGATAATTCGCATCTAACCACTATATTCGGCATAAATGTTTTTATGTAATAATTGAAATTTTAAAGCTGTCGTAACTAACGGCACTTATGTGGTCGCACCTATTTGTACCTCAAAATGAATTGTGGATTGTTATTTGGGAGTGCCAGCATTTTCCAGACCTCATTCCACCTCAATGCCAGCGCCCCAAAAAAGAAAAAAGAAAGCGAGGATGTTTGTCCGAGTGCGCACAAATAATTGTAATTTTGTGATGAGAGTGAGTGATGAGAGTGGTGAGCTGGAGTTTTTGGTAGGAATTAGAACAATTGGAGTTTATGATTGTTACTAATTGAATGAAATTTAGTAAAATAAAAGAAAATGTTTGATTGGTTTTTTGAACTCACACCGATATATCAGGCTTTGGTTGCCACATTGTTCACGTGGTTACTAACAGCTTTGGGAGCAGCTTTGGTTTTTTTCTTTAAGACGATAAATCAGAAAGTGCTCAATTGCATGCTTGGATTTGCAGCAGGAGTGATGATTGCGGCTAGCTTTTGGTCGTTGTTGAATCCGGCAATCGAGATGGCTGAGCAGGCGGGGAAAACCCCATGGGTTCCAGCGGTTTTAGGATTTTTGGCAGGAGGGGCATTTTTGTGGTTGGCCGATCAGTTAATTCCACATGTTCACATTGGAATGCCACGCAGCGAGGCGGAAGGTCCGAAAACATCGTGGCGACGGAGTGTGCTTTTGGTCTTGGCAATTACTTTGCACAACATTCCCGAGGGTTTGGCAGTGGGTGTTGCATTTGGTGCTGTGGCGGCCGATTTGCCGTCGGCTTCGCTAGCAGGAGCAATTGCTTTGGCAATTGGAATTGGCATTCAGAATTTCCCTGAGGGGGCGGCGGTTTCCATTCCATTGCGGCGCGAAGGACTTTCGCGCAGGCGGAGTTTTTTTTATGGTCAGGCTTCGGGCGTGGTTGAACCTATTGCGGGTGTGATTGGTGCGGCAGCGGTGATTTACATGCAAGAGATTTTGCCTTTTGCGCTTTCGTTTGCAGCAGGAGCCATGATTTTTGTGGTTGTTGAGGAGTTAATTCCCGAGGCACAGCGCGATAAAAACACCGATTTGGCAACTATTGGAGCGATGCTCGGTTTTGCGGTGATGATGACGCTCGATGTGGCGTTGGGCTAGCGATTTGATCGTTAAGAAGACCAGTGATGAGTTTTAGAAAGTTATTTTTCAGCTGAGCAATACGAAATAAAAAAAAGGAAAGCTTTTTACTTTTAGAAATTTAAGTAGCTTTGCAATAAGTTTTGAATAATATCGACAAACGAGTTGATGTTGTGGGTTTTTTTTGAGTGGTTTGTTTAATGAACAACACTCCATTTTTTACTTTATTATATTTATAAAAAAATGAACAAAGTTCTAATTATTGGAGCAGGAGGCGTGAGCAATGTGGTAGTTCACAAATGTGCAGCTTTGCCAGAAGTTTTTGGTGAAATTGTTTTGGCATCACGCACAAAAAGTAAATGCGATGCTATCGCAAAGTCGGTTAAAGAGCGTTTGGGACGTGAAATTATTACAGAACAGCTTGATGCCGATAAAACAGAAAACACGGTGGCTTTAATTAAGAAGCACAATCCGAAATTAGTGATTAATGTGGCATTGCCTTATCAGGATTTGGTAATTATGGATGCTTGTTTGGAAACAGGCGTTGATTATCTTGATACGGCGAACTATGAGCCTAAAGATGAAGCTAAGTTTGAATATAAATGGCAATGGGCATATCAAGATAAGTTTAAAAATGCAGGTTTAATGGCCTTGCTAGGAAGCGGTTTCGACCCAGGAGTTACCAATGTGTATTGCGCTTATGCACAAAAGCATTTGTTTGATGAAATTCACACGGTTGATATTGTTGATTGCAACGGTGGCGACCATGGAAAGGCATTTGCAACGAATTTTAATCCTGAAATCAACATTCGTGAAATTACAGCTCGTGGTCGTTTTTGGGAAAGTGGCGAGTGGAAGAGTACCGATCCGCTTTCGGTGAAACAAGATTTTGATTTTCCAGGTGTGGGGGTTCGCAAAATGTATCTCATGTATCATGAGGAAATGGAGTCGCTTTGTCAAAATATTAAAGGCTTGAAGCGCATTCGTTTCTGGATGACTTTCGGCGAGCAATATTTGAAACATCTAGAAGTAATTCAGAATTTAGGGCTCGACCGTATTGATGAGGTGGATTATAAAGGTCAAAAGATAGTTCCATTGGAGTTTTTGAAGTGTTTGCTTCCCGATCCAGGTTCACTGGCTGAAAATTACACAGGTAAAACATCTATCGGTTGTGTTATTGAAGGATTGAAAGATGGAAAGAAAGTGCGTAAATTCATTTATAATATTTGCGACCATGCCGAAACCTACAAGGAGGTAGGTTCTCAAGCTGTGAGCTACACCACGGGAGTTCCAGCTATGATTGGTGCTAAAATGATTCTAGAAGGCACTTGGAAAAAAGAGGGAGTTTACAACATGGAACAACTCGATCCGGATTTGTTTATGGATGATTTAAATAAGTATGGTTTACCTTGGAATGTGGTGGAATGGAACAGTTCGGTAGAATAAATTTCACAACAGAAGATTTAGCCTCATTGCAAACACCTTGCTATGTGGTGAATAAACAACAACTGGAGAGAAATCTCCAGTTGTTGCATTATGTGCAGCAACAAGCTGATTGTAAAATTATACTTGCCTTCAAGGGCTTTGCCATGTGGAGCTTGTCGGATTTGGTTCGTAAGTATTTGCCGGGCACATCGGCAAGCTCGGTGAGTGAGGCTAAATTGGGTAGGGAAATGTATGGCGGAGAGTTGCATGTTTATTCTCCCGCATATTCTGATTCCGACATGGCAGAGCATGTTCAATTGGCTAATCACATTGTGTTTAATTCGCCAGCACAATACAAGCGTTTTAAATCGTTAATGGCAAATCATCAACATATTGAAACAGCCATAAGGGT
Source organism: Mangrovibacterium sp. (assembly GCA_047971925.1). Taxonomy (GTDB): domain Bacteria; phylum Bacteroidota; class Bacteroidia; order Bacteroidales; family Prolixibacteraceae; genus JBKEDC01. The sequence goes on along the minus strand of JBKEAC010000043.1, from coordinate 10,584 downwards.
GAATCCGGAGCATTCGGAAACAGAAACAGCGATCTATGACCCAAGCGGAAAGTTTAGTCGATTGGGAACAACACTAAAAAATTTCATGGCACAGCTTGATGATGTGGAAGGTATATCAGGTTTGCATTTTCACAATTTGTGCGAGTTGAACTCCGATGCTTTGGAGCGTACCCTAGCTGTTGTTGAGGAGAAGTTTGGTTTTATGTTTCCTCGCTTGAAATGGATTAACTTTGGCGGAGGTCATCACATAACACGTTCCGATTATGATGTGGAGCGATTGATTCGTATCATTCGAGAGTTTAAGGCGAAGTATGGTTTGGAGGTTTATTTAGAGCCAGGAGAAGCTATCGGATTGAACACGGGGGTTCTTGTAACCACGGTTGAAGATGTGGCATTTAATGATATGAATTTGGCAATTCTCGATACATCAGCAACGGCTCACATGCCCGATGTGCTTGAAATGCCTTATCGTCCGTTTGTTTTAAATGCTGATGAAGCTGGAGTTAAAGCGCACACTTTCCGTTTGGGAGGAGTTTCGTGTTTGGCTGGTGATGTAATTGGCGATTATAGTTTTGATGCGCCGCTTGAGGTGGGCGATAAATTAATCTTTGGCGATATGGCACATTACACGATGGTTAAAACAACCACGTTTAATGGGGTTCGCCTGCCATCAATTTACATTTATGATGAACAAGTGCGCCAGAGTACTTTGGTGAAGAGCTTCGGCTATGAAGATTATAAAGGCAGGCTGAGTTAGCAGTGTGTGTCAATAGAAACAGCTCAGAAATGGGTTTGAATAATAATCGGATTAGTATCAAACGAGGGAATATTGACTAATTATTTAAAAAATGGAATTAGATTTCTCAAAATATTTTTGTGGTGAAGATGGTCACTGTTTAGACTACCACGAGGCGGAAATAGCCATTCTCCCCGTGCCATATGATGGTACAAGCACATGGATTAAGGGAGCCGATAAGGGACCGGAAGCACTTATTGAGGCATCGGGCACACTCGAAATGCTCGACATTGAAACGCGCAAAGATGTTTCAAAGCGAGGTATTTATACTTGTGAAGCGGTAACCGAAAATTCAAGTCCGGAAGCCATGAGTGAAGCGGTTGAGGCAGCAATGACACAATTGCTTGTTGATGGTAAATTTCCTGTACTCATCGGAGGCGAGCATTCGGTTAGCATTGGAGCATTTCGTGCGATAGCAAAGCATCATGATGATGTTACGATATTGCAATTTGATGCGCATGCCGATTTGCGAGAGAGTTATGAAGGTTCAACGCATAATCATGCTTGTGCAATGTATCAAGCAAAGCAAGTGGCACCGATAGTTCAAGTGGGTATCCGCAGTATGTGCGAAGAGGAAAGTGTACATGCAGAGGTCAATCGCATGTTTTATCGTTACCAAATTCGACAAAATTCAAATTGGCAAGACGATGTGTTGAAACAACTCACAAAGAAAGTATATATCACAATCGATTTAGATGTATTTGATCCGTCGATTATGCCATCAACAGGGACACCCGAACCCGATGGTTTGCTATATTATGACGTGCTATCGCTCATTCGCAAGATAGCCGATAAATTTGAGGTGGTTGGTTTAGATGTGGTGGAACTTTGTCCGAATCCGATGAGTAAAGGTTCTGATTTTTTAGCAGCAAAGCTTATTTATCAGATATTAACATCGGTGAAAGGGTAAGATTGACATTTCGGTAAAAAGTATTATATTTGTAGAAATCTCGGTGTAAACATTGGTTTATCATCGAGATTTTGTTTTAGAGAAGAAATTAAAAAAAAGAGTAAATGAAAAAGAGACAGTTTTCAATTTTTGCTTTGTCATTTCTATTGTTTCTGATGACAAGTTGTAGTAATCAACACGGGGATTCGTTTCGCGAAGGAATCATCATTGAAGAGTTTGCATTTAACTACACGAAATCGCCTTTCCGTTCTTGTCATGCTGCAAGCATGGTTGAAAACAAAGATGGTGTGCTTTGTGCTGTTTGGTTTGGGGGGCTCTATGAGAAGACACCCGACTGCAAAATTTACTTCACCCAACGAGTGAATGGAGAATGGACAACACAAGTTCCGATTGCCGACGGAATGCAATCGGATAGTAGCTTGGTGGCAACATGGAACCCGGTGCTCTTTCAAGTGCCTAATGGCGATTTACAAGTCTATTATAAAGTAGGAGAACATCCGAGTTCATGGAGGGGCATGATGAAAACCTCTTCCGATGGAGGGAAAACATGGTCGGAGGCTCAGGCATTGCCAAATGGAATTATCGGACCAGTAAAAAACAAGCCAGAACTAGTTCAAGGAAAGTTAATTTCTCCAACAAGCATTGAAAGCAAAGAAACTGGCTGGCAAGTTTATTTTGAAATTTCGGAAGACATGGGTAAGACTTGGCGAAAGACCGCCATGGTGAATGATGGTCATGACACGATTGCCATTCAGCCGAGTATTTTGCATCATTCCGATGGGCGATTGCAAGCTTTGTGCCGAAGTAAAAACCGTGCCATGCTTTCCACTTGGTCGAATGATGGTGGAGAGACGTGGAGCAAAATGGAAAAACTGCAATTGCCACAAAACAATTCAGGAACCGATGCTGTAACATTGCAAGATGGTCGCCAGTTGCTCGTATATAATCATGTGTTGCCACCCGATGGCGAATTTAAAGGAGCAAGAACGCCCATAAATGTTGCCGTGAGTCATGATGGTATCCATTGGAATGCTGCTCTGGTTTTGGAAGACACGCCCGATTCAAAATTTGCCTATCCAGCCGTTATTCAAACAAGCGATGGCATGATTCACATCATGTATACATGGAATAGAATAAAAATGAAGCACTTTGTAATTAATCCTGCACAATTAAAAGAAACCCCAATTGAAAATGGCGTATGGCCAACATCACGCTAACGTTTATCAAAGAAATATTAAGCTTTAGAATTTATTTTCTGCTTTTCACTGAAATACTTACTTTTGCCTCCAATAATTGAAAATTAAAGTTCGAAAGCAGTTGTTACGTCAGTGCTATTCGATATCCGACTTATAAAAATATGATTACAGTTCAAAACTTAGCCATTCAGTTTGGCAAAACTCCACTATTTGCCGATGTGAATCTGAAATTCACATCGGGAAACTGTTATGGTGTTATCGGAGCCAATGGTGCCGGTAAATCAACATTCCTTCGCGCCATATCGGGCGAAATTGATGCCACTAGAGGTTCAATAACCATTCCATCGGGCGAGCGCCTTTCGGTGTTGAAGCAAGATCACCATGCCTATGATGAGTTCACGGTGCTTAACACGGTGCTCATGGGGCACAAAGAAATGTGGGATTTAGCACAACGCAAAGATGCACTCTATGCCAAAGAAGATTTCAGTGAAGCTGATGGTATTTTAGCTGCTGAATTAGAAGATCAATATGGTGAAATGGGCGGATGGAATGCAGATAGCGATGCGGCCATGTTGCTAAGCGGATTGGGCGTGAAAGAAGAAATGCACTACACGCAAATGTGCGATGTGGAAGCGAAAATGAAAGTGCGCATCTTGTTGGCTCAAGCTCTTTTTGGAAATCCCGATAACTTGCTACTCGATGAGCCTACCAACGACCTCGATTTGGAAACTGTGCTTTGGTTAGAAAACTACTTGTCGAACTGCGAGAATACGGTGATTGTGGTTTCGCACGACCGTCACTTTCTCGACAACGTGTGTACAGATATTATTGATATCGATTTCCAAAAAGTGCGTCAGTTCTCAGGCAACTATACTTTCTGGTATGAATCGAGTCAGTTAGCTCTTCGTCAGCAAGCGGCTCAAAACAAAAAGGCAGAAGAAAAGAAGAAAGAATTACAAGAGTTCATCAGCCGATTTAGTGCAAACGTGGCTAAATCGAAACAAACCACGAGCCGCAAGAAAATGCTCGATAAGTTGAACATTGAAGAAATTCAACCTTCAACTCGTCGCTATCCTGGAATTATTTTTCAACCAGAGCGTGAAGCTGGCGATAAAATCTTAAAAGTTGAGAACTTGAGTTATGTGCTCGATGGCGAAGTGATTTTTAAAGATGTGAACTTCACTATTGAGAAAGGCGAAAAGGTTGTTTTCTTAGGAAAAGACAACCGTGCGATGTCTGCTTTGTTCAACATCATTAATGGCGAACTTCAACCCACATCGGGTGAGTTTGAATGGGGTGTAACGATCACTCCTGCTTATTTGCCGATGGAAAACTCGAAGTTCTTTGCTAAACAAGAAACTATTTTCAACTGGTTGGCGCAATATTCCGATGATACCAGTGAAGCCTTCTTGCGTGGATATTTAGGAAAAATGCTTTTCTCAGGCGATGACATGCACAAAAATGTGCAAGTGCTTTCAGGAGGTGAAAAGATGCGTTGCATGATTTCAAAAATGATGCTTTCTCATCCAAACTTAGTCGTGCTCGATCATCCAACCAACCACCTAGATATGGAGTCGATTCAGTCGTTTAATAACAACATGAAAACCTATCCTGGTAATATTCTCATGGCATCGCACGACCACGAATTTATTGAGTCGGTTTGTGAGCGAATCATCGATTTAACCCCCAATGGTTGTATCGATAAGTATATGCCTTTTGGCGAATATCTCACCGATGATAAAATTAGAGAGAATAGAATGTCAAAATACGGAAAATAAATCCTGATGTTGTAGACAATAATAAAGCGAATGCCATTTCGAGCATTCGCTTTTTTATTGTCAAAATATGAGCAATGTGCAGAGCAACACAAGAGGTTGAAAAAGGAAATATAGTTTTAGAGAACGAAGTTATGCGCCTTAACGGCACAGTGATAAACAAAAAAGCGTTTCCAACTCGTGGAAACGCTTTCAAACTAAAACAACAATAATAAACACTAACTATTTAATTACCTAAAACAATTTCTTCTTTATTGAGATGGAGTTTTTTTTCGAGTGTAGTTCAAGCCACTTTATCGCTCCTTCTGCATAATAAACACAGATTAGAGAAATAAGTTCATGAGTGGGGTCTTTTTTTTGATTTTCTTTTGCTACTCGGTTTTTTCCAAATTGATTTTATCATGAAAAACAGACAAAAAACCTATCTTTGCAATGACTCTAAAAAATGACATACCCACGATAAGGATTTGATAGCATTATAACCAAATGCCAAGACTATAGTCCTCACACATGAGCGATTGCTTTGGATGTAATGCATCTGAAAATTAATGCAAAATTAGGAACTGATGAACTGAAAAACGAATGAAACAAGAAATTAAACAACAACTCCAAGATATCTTTAGGAAAAGATTTGCTGAAGAAGCTAATAAGATTGAAATATTCCCAGCCAATGGCTCATATCGGGAATATTGCCGCATGACGAGCAACCATCATTCGGCTGTTGGTGCCTGGAATGCCGATTTGCGCGAAAACGAAGCTTTCATTTCTTTTTCAAAACACTTTAAAGCGCAAGGATTGCCTGTGCCTGAAATTTATGGAGTGAATGAATTGGGCGATTGTTATCTGCAAGAAGATTTAGGAACCGACACGCTCTATGATTTTATTGCTAAGGAACGAAAACAGGACGAATTTCCCGAGTCGATTATTCACGCCTACAAAAAAGTACTCACTTTTTTACCCATCATGCAAACTAAGGCAGCTCAGCAATTAGATTTCACTAAGTGTTATCCTCGGCCAGCATTCGACAGGCAATCGATGATGTGGGATTTGAACTATTTCAAGTATTATTTCCTTAAATTAGCGAAGATTCCTTTCGATGAACAGCTCCTCGAAGATGATTTCGAGCGTTTAATATCTTTTTTGTTGACAACTGAAACGCATTACTTCCTCTATCGTGATTTTCAAAGTCGAAACATCATGTACAATGACGAGAAAGTCGCGTTCATCGACTTCCAAGGAGGGCGAAAAGGTGCTTTGCAGTATGACCTTGCTTCTTTGCTCTATGATGCTAAAGCAAACATTCCAACGAATGTGAGGGAGGAGCTACTAGAATTTTACTTAGATGAGCTTGAGAAATTGCAACAAGTTAACAGAACCGACTTTAAATCGTTTTTTGCAGCCTATGTGCTTATCAGAATCATGCAAGCCATGGGTGCCTATGGATTTCGCGGATTCTACGAGAAAAAAGAGCACTTCTTGAAATCCATTCCTTTTGCGCTCGATAACCTATCGTATATTATAAACAATTTCAAAATGCCAATTGAGCTCCCTCAGCTTTCAAAGGTGTGGAAGGATTTGATTGAATCGGATGTGTTGAGGGAAATGGCAAGCGAAAAACCAAAACTAACCGTGAGAATTTCGAGCTTTTCCTATAAAAAAGGGCTGCCGAACGACCCTACTAGCAATGGTGGCGGTTTCATTTTCGATTGTCGAGCAATTCACAACCCCGGGAGATATGAAGAATATAAGCAACTCACGGGGCGCGATCTGCCGGTGATTGACTTCCTAGAAAGCAATTCTGAAATGCCCCAGTTCATGAGTCATGTCTATGCCCTTATCGACCAGTCGGTGGAAACATACATGAAGAGGGGCTTTGACAGTTTGTGTGTGAATTTTGGCTGCACGGGTGGGCAACATCGAAGTGTTTATGCTGCCGAACAATTATTCAAACATTTGAAAAACAATTACCAAGTGGAGCTTGTTTTAAATCACAGAGAACAGAATTTCTGAGTTGACTTTTTTTAAAACTTGTGAATTGTAATTTTTTAAACCGAAAAAGTGGGAAAGAAAGCATGTAAAAATCCCGACTATAAGCGTCCGGACAATCCGAAATATTGTTGCAAAAAATGCAAAGTGAAAGTAGAAAATGAAAAAGAGGTGTGCAAACCTCAAAAAATCTAAGAAACAAAAAAAAAACCGACTCCTTAACCATGTAGGATGTCGGTTTTTTTTTATTCTGTAGCCTCAAGCCACTCGGTTTTCATTTTTTTCAAATCCGTGTTTAAAACGAAAATCGAACGGCTTTTGCTTAATCCTTGTCATTTAAAATGTGCTCAAACTTTTTAATAACCCAAGTAGCTCCGAAATAGCAAGCCAGAACCATGAGGGGAAAAGTGAGGAATCCGATTGTGGGTAATAAATACATAGTCAATTGTTTTTAATATGAATGTGAATCGATTTCATCATCGCTGATTTTTTCGCTATTCATGGCTTTCCAAAACCACCAAATGTAGGCCAAAACAAATGGCACTATTAAAGAAACATAACTCATCACGGTGAGTGTGAATTGGCTCGACGATGAGTTCTCAATGGTTAACGACGATTGCGCATCGGCTAGCGAGGGGTAGAAACTCGTGTTGTTTAATCCAGCAATCAGAAAGAGAACCCACACAACAGCCACTGTGCCACTTCCCGCAAACCAAATACCTTTGTGTGAGCTGCAAAAAACGGTTGAAATGATGCCCCAAAGAACCGACACAACACCAAGCAACAATAGCGCCAACAACACGGGCATTTCCAATAGGTTGTGCCAATATTTAAAACTCTCCATGCTCACCAATCCACTTGCCGAATCATAGGCAAAACCATCTTTGAGCAACAAGGCGATGAGAAAATAGAGGAAAAAAACCAAGAAACAAGCCGCATTAATGAGCACTTGCTTCTTACTCAAACGATACACCGTTTCATCGTCAACTGAATTAATGAAATATAAAGCTCCGAGAACTCTTGCCAAGAAGAAAACCGACAAGCCCAATGCCACATTGTGAAAAGTGAGCACAGCTTCTAGTCCGCGAGCTCCTGTTTGCCAGTGCACCACCCGATATTCATCGAGAATAAACTCAGCACCATTGAAAAATGTGCCAACAGCTGTCCCAATTAATATCGGTGCAAGAATACCATTAGTCATGAGGAAGGCTTCATATGTTTTTTGTCCGAGTAAATTGCCGGGTTTTCTCCGATATTCATAAGAAACAGCTTGAATGACAAAACAAATGAGTATAGCAATCCACACCCAATAGGCACCACCAAACGAAGTGGCATAAAAAAGAGGAAATGAGGCGAAAAATGCCCCTCCGAAAGTTACCAGAGTAGTAAAAGTAAACTCCCACTTCCTTCCCAAGGTGTTAATGCAAAGTAAACGTTGCTTCTCGCTTTTACTCACCTGATACATCAAGCTTTGTCCTCCTTGCACAAAACTAAGAAAAACAAACAATGCGCCAAGTAGCGAAACGATAGCCCACCAATATTGTTGCAGGCATAAATGTGATAAATTTTCAAACATGATTAGTGTCCTCCTTCATCTTCTTCGTTAATTTTTGGTCCAATTTTTATTTGGCGTGTCATGATGCGCACTTCAGCAATGAGCATTACAGTAAAAACCACGGTGAACAAGAAAAAGGTGGTTTGAACCGCACTCGTGCTAATGCGTGTTACTGCCGCCATGGTGGGCATAAGGTCTTGAATTATCCATGGTTGGCGACCAACCTCTGCCACAATCCAGCCACATTGCGAAGCTAAATAGGCTAAAGGTATCGACCACACCGCAGCATGCAAGAACCACTTGTTTTGCTGCAATTTCCCACGCAGAACAAACCACAAACACAAGGCGAAGAACAAAATGAACCAGCCGCCCAAGTACACCATGATGTGGAAAGCATAGAAAGTGAGAGGCACACTCGGAATGAGCATATTTAAATCGCTGATGTGTCCATAGCCGAAATATTTGTAGTAATTCTCTTGAAAATCGGGAGCCATGAACTCGGCTTTGAGCTTTTCGGCAAGCTCCACATTTTGCAATTTCTTAGCTTCCTTAAATTCAGCCAGCTTTGTCATCGCCACTTTGCCCCGTTCAATCTTCTCTTCAGCACCCATAATGCCGTGTTTTTCATTGCCATGCAGCAAATCGTTCACCCCGGGCACAAAACCATCGGCTTGGCGAGTTGCCATGAGCGAAAGCACTTTGGGAATTTCCATTTTCACCAGAAACTCGGGTGTTTCGGCATTACCTTGGTGCGCCTCGCCCGAAAGAATGCCGAAAGCAATGAGCCCAGCACCTTCTTGCCCTTCATATAAGCCCTCGAAAGCGGCAAGTTTCATGGGTTGGTGTTTAGCAATGTTGTGCGCCGTGCTGTCGCCCGTGGCTGCCACATAAACAGAAGCCACCAAACCGAAAACCGCTGCCACAGCCATACTTTTTTTAGCAAACTGCACCTCGCGTTTTTTAATTAAAAACCACGCTGAAATCCCGCACACAAAAACCGCAGCAAGCACAAAACCCGATGAGGTGGTGTGGAGCAATTTATCGACAGCAATGGGGTTGAAAACCACTTCCCAGAAGTTAACCATCTCGTTGCGAGCGGTGTCGGGATTGAACTGCATGCCCACCGGATTTTGCATCCAAGCATTAGCAATTAAAATCCACAATGCCGAAAGGTTCGCCCCAATGGCAGTGAGCCAACTTGCTGCAAGGTGAACTTTTTTGCTCACTTTTTTCCAGCCAAAAAACATAATTGCAATGAATGTTGACTCCATGAAGAATGCCAGCATGCCCTCAATAGCCAGTGGTGCGCCAAAAATATCGCCCACAAACCAGGAATAGCTGCTCCAGTTGGTTCCAAATTCAAATTCCAAAATGATGCCCGTTGCAACTCCAATTGCGAAATTAATGCCGAAAAGGGTCATCCAAAATTTGGTTATTTTCTTCCACTCTTCATTGCCCGTTTTAACATAAATCGTTTCCATGGTGGCAATGATAAATGTTATTCCCAGGGTTAGCGGAACAAACAACCAGTGATACATGGCGGTGAGTGCAAATTGCGCCCTCGACCAGTTCACTAACGAAAAATCAATTGATTCTAACATAGGCATTGATGTTTAATTATTTAGTATTTGTCATTTGTTCGAGCACATGGTTGGCACGTTGCTCGTCGGTTTCAAAATTTGTTTTTAAGAAGTTGGGGAAGAAAAACAGTTTCAGCACCAAAAACATCACCACGAGTTTAATGATAATTAGGAGCCAAATTTGCTTTCCCCATCGGCTCATGTTTTTAATCCCGTCAACATAGAGTTCTATAAATAGCATGTTTTCAATAGTTTGGTGTTAATAATTTTTTCCTTTTCCTGTTTTCCGCTTCACTTGTTTCAAGCTCAATTGTTTGCAAATAGCAACTAAGCTTTAAAACATGACTACAAGAAATTAATTTTTTTACAAATACGCATCATTTTTCACCAAAAAAATGTGTTTCAAGCCTTCTTTTTTTATTTTTTTGGGGTGCCGGCAGTCCTCCTCGCCGCACTCCCTCGCCCTGCCGTCGGGCTTTCCGTTTCAATCTTTTGCTTCGTTCCTCAGCAAAAGGATTTCCACTGCAATCCCTCACCCACCTAACGGTAAGTAAATCGAAACATTTGCAAACCCAACCAAGGGGCGCTAGCCCTGTGGTCTTTGTAGCAATTATTATTCATACCATTTTCACATCCTCTTTCGCACCTGCCGGCGCTTTGTTGATGCTTGTCCGTCAACATAGTGCGATGCACCATGCTACTATCTTCAAGCCCTATCGGGCTTATCGTGCACAAACCGACAAGTCGCACGAAACATTAGCAAACATTAGCATGCAAGCAAGTCCG
>JBKEAC010000042.1:0-47219 GCA_047971925.1 Mangrovibacterium sp. | reverse complement strand
GACGGATGGACACGTTTTGTACTTTTTGTGCTTATAATTCACGTCAAATTGTGAATCCGTGTTAAAAAGAAAGGAATAATTAAGTTCGGATTGTTAATCCGTGTTAAAAGTGAACGTGTAATTAAATTCGGATTGTTAACAAAAGTTATAAGCGGACGTGTAATTAAGTTCAGATTGTGTCAAAAAGTGCAATATTGGTCATTCAGTTGATGATTACAGACTACATTTTAACTCTTTTGAGTTATTTTGAAGAAAGAAAAGTCGAGATTTTAACAATTTTAAGGAGTTTATCAAGCTAGATTTTTAATCTATTAACGAGTTGCTGAAGGGGTTCGGATCGGGTGAGGGATTGAAGTGGAAATCCTTTTGCGGAGGAACGAAGCAAAAGATTGGAACGGAAAGCCCGACGGCAGGGCGATGGGATGCGGTGTGGAGGAATGCCGGCACCCCCAAAAAGAAGAAAAAATCCCTTCGTATTTTGGATTTCCAAAGATTGAAGGGATTTTGAGTATTTATTTTTTCCAGAATGCGGGGGAAAGGAGGACGAGAACGGTGAACAATTCGAGGCGCCCAAGGAGCATGAGGAATGAGAGGAACCATTTTCCGCCATCGGGGATTGCCGAGAAATTGTACATTGGTCCGAGATTGCCTAAACCTGGTCCGATGTTGCCCAGACTAGTTGCCACGGCACTCATGGCGGTTGCTAAATCGGGTTCGAAGAGGGTGAAGATGATTGAGCTTATGACAAAAATGATGATGTATATCATGAAGAATGCCAGAATGTTAGTAACAATTGGTTGTGAAACTGCTCTTCCGTTGTATCGCACGGGGATAACGGCGTTTGGGTGTAGAAGTCGGCGCAATTCGTAGTAGCTATTTTTGAGCAGGAGGACAATTCGCATGATTTTAATACCTCCACCGGTTGATCCGGCACTACCACCGAAGAAAAATGCGGTGAAGATGAGCGCAATTAGGAAGGGGTGCCACAGGAGATAATCGGCAGTGGCATAGCCAGTTGTTGTTATGATTGATGCGACTTGAAAGATGGCGTCTCGGAATGATTTTTCGGCTCCTAAATCGGTTGTGAAGAACAATCCACCGGCAATTATGATGGTGAAAAAAGCGATGAAAGCGATGTAGAAACGGAATTCTTCGTTGGCTGTTAATTTTTTGACTTCGCCAATGCATGTGCTGTAGATGAGGGTAAAATTAGTACCGGCGATAATCATGAATGCGGTGATAACATATTGAATGTATGGTGAATCCCAGTGAGCAATTGAATCTTGCTTTGTTGAGTATCCACCGGTTGCCATGGTTGTGAATGAATGGTTTATTGCATCGAAAAGGTTCATTCCACCGAGGTATAACAAGATTGTTTCGAGGAGGGTGAATCCGATGTATAGGTACCAAAGGAATTTTGCGGTTGAGCGGATTTTGGGGTTTATTTTGTCGGCAACTGGTCCGGGCACTTCGGCGGCAAAAAGTTGCATTCCACCTATTCCAAAGATGGGTAGGATTGCAAGCGAAAGGACAATTATACCCATTCCGCCTTGCCATTGTGTGAAACTTCGCCAAAACAACACGCCATGAGGCATGGCTTCGATGTCGTTAAGGATTGAAGATCCGGTTGTTGAGAAGCCCGACATTGTTTCGAAGAAAGCATCGGCCATTGAGGGGACTTGACCAGAGAGGAGGTAGGGCAAACTGCCGAAGAAAGAGAAGAGAATCCAGATGAATGTTACGATTATGAATCCGTCGTTTCGTTGAATTTTTCGGCTAGCGTTTTTGGTGCAAATAACGGTAATGGCACCAACCATGAGTGTGATTGCAGCCGCTTTAAGCATGATTTGTGCGCCACCATCGGAGTAGCAAGCCCCCACTAATGCGGAAAGGAGCATGCAAACCCCTTCGAGAGTTAGCAATGCGCCTAAAACTTTTATAATACCTTTAATGTTGAACATGATTTTAGCAAGATGCGAAGAATTTCTTCAATTTTTTTAATCCTGAACGAAGGGCGAACACTACGAGTTTATCGCCGGCTTCCATTTTAGTGTCGCCTTTCACGATGAAGGCTTCATTTCCTCTAATTACGCCTCCGAAGACGGCTTCTTTAGGGAGGTTCAAATCGCGCACTGGTTTTTTAGTTATTTCGGAGCCTTCGGTAATTAGGAGTTCGAAAACTTCGGCATCAACGGCAGTTAGGCAGTTAGCTTGCGAGACAGTTGCACCGAGAGTGTGTTTGTATATGTAGCTAGCGGCGATGAGTTTTTTATTTACAAGGCTACCGATGTCGAGGCTTTCGGCAGCAGCGAGGAAGGCGTTATTTTCGACTTCGGCAACTGTTCGTCGGATGCCTAATTGTTTGGCAACGTGGCAAGCGAGAATGTTTGCTTCAGAGCTACCCGTAACGGCGATGAAAGCGTCCATGTTTTCAATACGTTCTTCACGAAGGAGGTCGAGATCTCTACCATCGCCGCAAATCACGAGTGCATTTCCGAGTTTATCGGCCACTTCTTCGCAACGTTTGGGGTCGTTTTCGATTATTTTAATGTTGTATCCTTCGCCAAGCAATTCCACGGCTTTTTGTCCGATTCTACTTGCTCCGATAATCATGATATTTCGAACGGGGAATATTACTTTTCCGGTTAGTTCGAAAAGTTTGTTCATGTGTTGTGGAGTAGTTGTGAAGAAAATGATATCTCCATTAATGATTTTGTCTTTTCCGCGAGGGATTATGGTGTTTCCGGCACGGTTGATTGCAACAGCTCTCACTTCGGCTTCAAAAGCAGAAAGTTCTTCGAAAGTTTTGTTCAGCACCGTTGCGTTTGCGTGAATTTTAATTCCCATTAGTAGCAGTTTTCCACCTGAGAATTCGAGGAATTGTCGAGTTCCAACTTGTTTAAGCGAGGCAGCCACTTCTTTAGCAGCGAGCGATTCGGGGTATATGAGTTCATCGACTCCAATACGTTCGAGTTTAGCTTTATATTGTTCTTTGAGGTATTCTCCGTTGTTAATTCGAGCCAATGTTTTTTTTGCGCCCATGTCTTTTGCCATGGTGCAAGCAAGAATGTTTCTTTCTTCAGAAGGGGTAACCGCCACGAACAAGTCGGCTTTGTGAGCGCCGGCCTTTTTGAGGTCGCTAAACGATTGTGCATATCCGCACACGGTTAGAAGGTCGATTTGATTCGACACATTATTTAAACGATCTTCGTCTTCATCCATCAGAATGATGTCGTGATCATCATTGCTAAGCATTTTTGAGAGGTGCAAACCCACTTGCCCTGCTCCCACAATTACTATATTCATTGGTTTATTCTAATTTTCGTGAATTGCACATTCATTTCCAGACATAAAAACAGGTTGATTTTGAGTTTTCATGTTTTGGTATTTGTTTTTTATTTTTGTTTTAATTTCAATGAAATCAAAGAATGCTCCAAATGTATATCATTAGGAATGATAAGGTTCATTTTGAGGGCTCTTCTTAACGTTGTTTTGATTTTGGGTGTTTTTCGATTAATTCTCGTCGTGGTTAACATCGATTAAACTGGTGGGTAAATCTTTTGATGCTTTAGCACCTAGTTTTCGGAGTTTTTCGGTTCTAGTGACAAGGTTTCCAGATCCGGCAGTTAATTTTTTGAAGGCACTTTCGTAGCTATTTCGGGTGGTTTCGAGGTTTTTTCCGATTTTCTCCATGTCTTCCACAAATCCCACGAATTTATCGTAGAGATCACCCCCAGCCTTAGCAATTTCGAGCGTGTTTTTGGTTTGGTTTTCTTGTTTCCAAATTGACGCCACCGTTCTGAGAGTTGCCAGAAGGGTTGAAGGGCTCACGATGACTACTTTTTTATCCCAAGCGAAGTTGTATAAATCATTGTCGGCTTCCACTGCCATGCTAAAAGAAGATTCAATGGGCAGGAACATGAGTACGAAATCGGGTGAGTTCACTCCTTTGAGGTTGCTATAATGTTTCTCGCTAAGTCCTTTCACATGATTTTTCAAACTTTGCAAGTGATCTTTCTTGTGAGCTTCTTGCTCGTTGGGATTTGTAGAATTAACGCAATTGGTGTAAGCAATCAACGAGACTTTAGAATCGATGATGATGTGTTTATCTTCGGGAAGATTAATGACAACATCGGGTTGGTATCTTTTGCCTTCATCGTTTTCGGTTGAGTGTTGTTTGCTGAATTCAATGCCTTCGCGCAAGCCTGAACGTTCGAGCACTTTGTCGAGAATCATTTCTCCCCAGTTTCCTTGTTGCTTGTTATCGGCTTGCAAGGCTTTGGTAAGGCTGTGCGCCTCTTCGCTAATTTTGTGGTTAAGTTCTTGAAGTCTTTTCAATTCCGATCGCATGTCGGTTTGGTCTTTCAGTCCCTTTTCATAGGTTTCTTCCACTTTTTTTTCAAAGCTGTTAAGCTTATCTTGAAAAGGTGAAAGGAGTTTTTGCATATCGTGGTTGTTTTTTTCGGTGAATTTTGCGCTGTTAATGTCGAGAATCTTGTTTGCGACGTTTTCAAATTCTAATTGGAATTTCTTTTGCAGTCGATCCATTTCCGTTTGTTGGTTTTGGAGCTTTTCATCGGTTGTTTTCAAAGTTGCTTGCAAGTTTAACAGCTCTTCTCTTTGGGCATCGAAACGCGATTGCAGGCTTTCAAGTTTAGTTTGAAGCTCTTTTTGGTGATTTTGCTCGCTGATTACTTTTTGTTGTTCGTGTTGCAGGGAAGTTTCAACTTGAGTTGATTTTCTGAGACTTGTTTCGAGCTCATTTCTCAAGGATGCTGTTTGTTGTTTTTCGTTTTCGAGCTGTTTTTTAATAATTTCGAGTTCCGCTTGAGCGAGTTGCAGGTTTGCCTCGTGCTGATGGAGGTTCTCGTTATTTGTTTTTGGGTTCTTCAATGAACGAAAGAGAACTATTGCGAGCAATATTATAATTAAGATGAGAGCTATTAAAACAATATTTTCCATTTTTATGTGCTTATGTGAGCTTGAGTCAGAAGATTAATTCGCTAATTTTAGTTTTTTGTTTTCGGCAATGCTATAAGTTGATAAGGGTTCGGCATTGTTGTTTTTTATTGTTGCATTATTTAATCGGAAACGCTTGCATTGTTTTGTTTTGCGTATTTGCATCATCGTTTAATGAAGATATGAGGTGTGCGTTTTCAATGAATTTCAATGTTGTTTTCGATTAAAAAAAACAATGAAGCATCTTCCATTAAGGTTAAGATGCTTCATGCTATGTTTTCGTTCTGCAAGTTGAATAACTCTTTTTCTTGGCGAAGAAATTAAATGAGGTTATTCTTTATTTTCACATCGAGAAGTTCTCTAGCCATTTTTTGTTCTTTAGCGAGTGCGTTTTTGCGGTGTTGTTCAAAATCATCTTGCACCTCTTTCAGTGAATTATTGATGTGATGCACTTGGGCAGAACTTCGTTTGTATAGGGTAAAGATGAAAACAAGCAAAAAAACAAGGACAATAATAACAAGCCACACGATTAGGCTATAAGTTGCAATAGGCACATGAGCGGAGAATATTTTCACACTATTGCTCGCCAATTGAATTTCGGAAACTTGCTCATTTAGTCGCGTAATTTCGGCTTCTTGCACGCCAATTTGGCTATTCAGTTCTTTAACTTTTATTTGGTGAACATCATCTTGTGCATAGTAAATCTTTAGGGTGTCGATGACATCTTTTTTCATTTTCTGCACGGTTTCTTCTTTCACCACTCGATATTCAACGTTTTTTTCTTTATAGAGCGTTGATTTTCGGAGCAAAGTTTCAAACTGACCACTAACGCTAAAATCATCAATAACAGCAGATGTTGCGATAGAATCGATTTTTTCAGCTGAATTACCAGCCGAATGTGACGACAAATCTTGAGCAGACACTGCCATCGACATCATCATGAATAACAAACTTCCAATTAATTTTAATTCTTTCTTCATCTCTACTGTGCTATTTTCTTATTTTTTTTTAAATGCCTTGTTATTTTAACTTCACGAAGATAAGTAATTTATCTTTTCAAAAATAAAATAATTAGAAAAAAGCATCTTAAAGGGTTATTTTTCACAATTAACAAACCTTTAGATGAGTTCAAGGAATCGACGAGCTCGGAGTTTATGCATTTCTAACACCTACGTTTTAAGCATTTGCATTGGTTGTTATCTTCTTTCTCTTTTTCCACCAAATGATGAATCCGGTGATGGGCAGACTAGCAATAATTAAGCTCGTTAAGAAGGCGATTATCTTTCCCCAAATGCCTAAAACGGCTCCGGTGTGGATGTCGTAGTTCATTGCGCTTAACTTATCGGCAAAAGATGATTCTTTAAAGCGATCACCTGATACTCGAATAGGTTCAAGACTATGCTGGTCGTAATGATAGGTGTTGCAATTATATAGTTTTCCTTCGCCTTCATAGAAATAGATCGAAATGGGCTGAATCTTGTCGTTCAATGAGGCAAAAAGGAATATGCGCTGCGGATTTGGCTGAATAGCTAAGCTCTTTTGAAAGGCTAAATCAATTGGATTTACAATCCCTTCCGAATAATTGGTCATTAGCAAAGTATCGCTTTGCACTTTGGAGTAGCTAGGCTTAGTTTCGCCGCCCGAGCTCACAAAATAAACGCTATTGGCAACCCACTCGAAGCTATAAACTAGTCCGGTGATGGCAATGATGAGCGCAAAAGCAGCCACATAGAATCCGAGCACGTTGTGTAAATCACGATTTAATCGTTTGAACGATGTGCTCCATTTTATTTTGAAACTTGCTTCGCGGCTGTTTTTTGTCCATCTATGAGGATACCACAACACCAATCCGCTGATTAGCAAAAACACAAAGATAAGAACGCAGCCCCCCACAATTGGGCGCCCAATCTGCCGAGGCAACCAGAGCGATCGGTGTCCATCTATGATAAATCGGAAGAAGTTGAATTGCTCACCTTGCGGTTCGCTTAGCCGAATGAAACGAGCATCATAGGGATTGAGCAAAACCACCGAAAAGCCTTTGTCGGTCATCATGCCCACGGCAGCCGCCTTCGTTTTGCCGTCATAAGTAATTCCCGAGGGCAAGCCCTCGGGAATATAATGTTTTGCACTATCCACAAGCAGCGATGGAGCCACAAAGGGCACATTTTGAGCTTCAATGGTTCGCCAAGGTTCTAAGACATCGGTGATTTCCTTTTGGAAGCAGTAAATTGCACCCGTAATGCTCACGATGAACACCACAATGCCCGATGTCAAGCCAAGCCAAAGATGTAGTTTGCGGATAAGTTTTTTCATTTGATTTTGCTCATCGCTTAATTCAAGCGGAATAATCCAGCCACAAAGCTTGCATTGACTTGCAAACCTCTCGTTACACTCATATCCGATGGATCGAGCTTATAAATATAAATTTGCTTATCCACAGTAATAGGGTTGTAAATCACGCCATCGGTGTAGAGTGCCGTAGAAACAATGTCGCGCCCAGGTCCGGCGTGTTCAGGACAATCGTCAAACATGGCAACAGTTTTCGCATTCAAATCGAGTATAGCACCTTTCAACGGCGCATCAGCCCAAGTTGTTTGTTCGCTTCGTGCAGCAACGTTCATTTCAGCGAAAGCTTTTCCATCGTTCATGTAAAGAATGTTTGCTGTTGTGTATCCATCGCCTGTTGCAGTAAGGTCGAAGAAATAATCTGCATCAAAAGATGTTTCATTTTTGTTGATTCTCAATATTCCGGCTTTGGCATTGCTTTGAGAGTAGCCATTGGCAGGGTTTGTGTGCGACACACAGTAGATATTTCCATTTTCATCGTTGAACAATCCGCTGTTCGTGTTCCAACCGCCCAAAGGACCAGTTCGTTCATCGGTAATTGTGCTGATGTATTTCAATTCGGGATAAGAGAAGATAGCTACTTCGGCTTTTTCCACAAATGGAGTTGAAGAAGAGGGACCAAACACGAAATATGACACATAGATGTAGTTACCACTTTGAGCCAAACCCGTGTTATGAGCCAAGAAATCGAATGGAGTATTATCTTCTGCCACACCTTTATACATATTTTCACTTATTTCGTAGCATGAAGTAGTTTCCGTTTTAATCAGCTCATTGGTTGTTACATCAATCAGGTGAAGCACCAGAACATCGGATTTGTTACTCATTTCAATACCGATTAATTTACCATCGTCGGTTGAAATCATATCGACCACACTATTGGTGAAGTTAATACCAAAATCATCTTTCACCAATGGGCCCGAAGCACTCTTCGAAATTGCAGAGACATCGGTATAATCTAATCCACCGGTACTGTAAATTGATTGATTTAGCTGATTGTATTCATAATATCCCACTTGAGTAATATCACCCGTTCCAGAAGCATCGAGAGTTTGCGAGGTGTCGCTCACGCTTTCACATTGAATTGGGTAATAGCTAAAGTCGTATCCCGTTGCTGGAGCATAAGCAAGAACAGCAACATACGGATTACTTCCTGAGTATCCCCCATTGTTTTTATCATCAGAACAAGCTGCAAACCCCACAACAAGAGTTGCCATCAAGGCAAGTTTTAAATTGAATTTCATTGTTTGTATATTTAATTTATAAAGTGTATCGAAGTTTAATGCTGAAAGCTCGTCCAGGCTTTTGCAAGAAATATTTATCGTAGAGCATGGCATCGAATAGGTTTGCGCATTTAGCAGAAATGTTGTATTTTCCATCCTTTAAGCTATAGCTCAACTGCAAATCGCTCGACCATTGCTGAGGAATGATGTAAGCCTCATTGTTAGTTCCACGTTCCACCCAAGTGAGATAGTATTTCTGCGTGTAGTTCAAGAAATAATCAAGACTCAAGCTCGATGATTCACAAAATACATTTTGGAAACTCACACCCACATTAGCATGACCATATAAATAAGGTGTGTTGGGGAGTTTAAATCCCTTATTGAAGTTAGTTTGATAATAATTCCCCGATGAGGAAACAATGAGTATAGAATCGGCTTGATCGGTAATATTTTGGTAGGTGATATTTGCGCTAGCATGCAAGAACTTCTTGAATTCATACTGCATGTCGGCTTCTAATCCCCACACACGCACCTTGCTCGAATTAGCATAACTCGATTCAGGGCTTCCTGGGCTCACACTGTTGTATATTAAATCTTGCGCATTCCGATAAATAAATCCTCCGCCAACATGCAGGCTATGATGCCCCACAAGTTCATTATATTCGGCACCCACATTTAAGTTATCGCTCTGTTCGGGCGTTAAATCGGGATTCGGATTTACAAAAAGCCCATCGCCAAACATTTCTAAAGGCGTTGGCATTCGCAAGGCATGTTCATAAGAGAATTTCAGTTGAACAGTAGGCATTACAAAATAGCTCAATGCAGCACCATATCCCCAATTTCCTTGTGTGTTCACTAATTCATCAACACGTTGAGTTGAAAGATATCTATCGTAAAGTTTCGATGTTTTCGCATCTAAGAAATAATACTTTCCAAAAAGAGTATAACTCATTCTGTTGGAAGGATTAAACTTAAAGGCTAAACCTAGCGTGTGTTTGGTTAAATCTTTAGGGAATAGATTAGCTTCTTCTGCGGGGTTCAAACTATCGCTCACCGTGCGATGATAAGCACTCAACGCATAATTCAACGCCAAAGAACTTCTCACCGAAAGAGCATAGCTTGCATTAAACTGAGTTGAAAAATCACGGTTTTTCAAAATTGCAAAAGATCGACTGCCAATTTCTCCATTGTTCGAACTTGTGTTGATTTTAGGAACACCACTCCAGTCATAGGTATATCCTCGCAGCGTGTCGATTGAGTGCGATTCATTAAAACTGAGCGAACTGAATAGGCTCACTGAAAATCCTTCCACAAACAAATCTTGCTTGTTATATTTCAATGAAGGAATAAATGTTTTACTTTCAGAAAGCACGCCTCCATAAACCTTAGCCATGGTAGCCCCAGTCTGCTCTTCTTTTTCATTGCCTGTGGCAGTAAATCCGAAAAGTAAATTATCGGCCCAAACTTTGTTTGCAAACCCTAATTCCACTTTAGCGGTAGCCGATTCGTAGGCATCATGAAAGCGTTCATACCAACGTTTCACATTGTCGCCATTACCTTTTGCCACAAAAACGTTGTAATTATTATCGGAATAATTGTAGAATAAATTTCCACGCAAAACCAAACCATTTTGCCAAGCATAGGCTCCATTCAAAGATGCTCGGTGCGTGTTGAACGAACCAATAGAATAGGAAACGTCTAAATATTTTGCCTTACTATTCGTTTGAATATTAATAGCACCACCAAGCGCATCGGTACCAAGCCACACTGGAACCACTCCTTTATATACATCAATGCGTTCAATCATGTTCACTGGCAAATCGCCCAAACTCATCGATGATCCAAAGTTATCCATCGGAATGCCATCCATGAAAAACTTCACTTGGTCGCCCGAAAAACCATTGAGCGAGAAATTATAACTAGAACCCAATCCACCCTCCTCTTGAATGTTCACTCCCGATATGTTTTTCATCACATCTTTAGCATCGGCAGTGGTGTTGAACATGTCTTTTGCCGAAATCGACGAAACCTGATACGCTTGTTCACGCACTCTAGCTGTTGCCGATTTCCCAATGACATCAATATTACTCAGCTGAATATTCTCGGGAGTCAAGGTTACAACATGATGCATCTTTTGTGCTGGCTTCAAAACAATTTCTGCTCGATAAGGCGCAAAGCCCACACAACTCACCTCTAAATGATAAGTTCCTGCGGGGACATCTTTCAGCTCAAAATTGCCATCAATGTTACTTAAAGCTCCTTTTCCAATTTCTTTCAACACAACCGCCACTCCGGGCAATGTTTCACCTTCCGAAGAAGCGATTTCTCCGCTCAGCAACGCTTTCTCTTGAGCAAAAGAGATACTAACAAAGCTACACATCAAAATCGCGAGTGCGCAGAATCGCACGCATAGACCATATTTTATTTTCACAAATTTGAATTCTTAATTTAAAAGCGCAAATTTATGCTACAAAACACTTCTTTGCAATCCCAATTAATAGGGATAAAACTAATCACGCTTTAAGATTAAACCTCAATTTATGACGATAATCACCTCTATTGCTCACTTTCTCTCCCAACAAATAGTGATGCCTATTATTTCGAAAGCTCCCATTTAAAACTATTTCTCTTTAATAGAATCTACCCGTTGGCGGAATTAATTATTTGCAATTTTAACGAAGAATGTGTTATGCATATTCGAGTTTCATTGGCATTTGGGAACTACTTAAAATTAATTATTGAATTGAGGAGGCTGCTAAAGATATATTGCAATGCGACACTATCAGGGAGATTGTGTAGTATCTTCTGAATCTATCACATAATCATCGTCAACCGACACGCTTAATGAATATATACGTTAGAACACTATGGTTTAAAATAAAGCTTATTGGTGCATTTTTATTTTGAAATGGTGTTTTAAGTAAACTTAATTATCGATAAACTTTTTGATGTAATGCTTTAAGCCAACTTAATTCTTGATAAATTTTTTGATGTGGTGCTTTAAGCCAACTTAATTATCGATAAGCTTTTTAATGTGGTGCTCTAAGCCAACTTAATTATCGACATTTTTCCGCATGAGGTAAGTTAAGTTTGTATTTATAATGTAATAAGAAGTGTTTTAGCAACGATTTTTTGGACGTTTAAAGCTCAATCATTCTTTATCGGATTAAAAATGCGCTGTTTTAATTCCGCCAACGGGTTAGAATCTACTAAATGAGCAAAGTGCCATCGCCTTCGATTCCTGCTACATTGCAAATTCTAACCCTTGAAACCCCACGTTCGATAGCAGAAAAGCAATTCTCCAACTTCGGAATCATTCCCGCATGAATAGCTCCTTCTGCTCGCAACTTTTCGAAATCAGCTTTCTGCATTTTCGGAATCAAACTATCATCATCGTCGGAATTTCGCAAAACACCGGGTTTCTCAAAGCAATAAATTAGCTCCACATCAAACATCGAGCTCAATGCCACCGCAGCCTCTGCAGCAATCGTATCGGCATTTACATTCAGCATGCACCCCTTGCCATCATGCGACAATGGTGCCAACACCGGTAGCACTCCACGCTCAAGCAGCAAAGACACTAATTCCACATTTACCGATGAAATATCGCCCACATAGCCGTAATCCACAGTCTTCACAGCTCGCCTCGTTGCTTGCATATAGTTCAAATCAGCTCCTGTAAGTCCTAGAGCATTCACACCTCTCTCTTGCAACTTCGCAACAATATTCTTATTAACACCTCCCCCATAAACCATCGTCACCACCTCCAGCATAGCCAAGTCAGTCACCCTCCTTCCCTCAATCATTTGCGTGTGTAATCCCATCCGATCTGCCACATCAGTCGCTCGTCTTCCTCCGCCATGAACCAAAACCTTTGCACCCGACAAGACTACAAATCGATCAAGCAAATCGCTCAATGCAACTGCATCTTCCACTAAAGCTCCTCCAACCTTTATTATTGTCAACTTTTCCATATCTCTTCTATTTTTAAATTAGCTATTCTACAAAAAATGCAATCTAGATTTCTCTCATTCAAAAAACAAAGATACAAAAAATGAAAACCAATATTTCAACATTACAAATTAAGCATTATATTTGCGCATATCAATACTTCAGCACATGAGATTACTTGACCCAAAAAACGACCTAACATTCAAAAAAATATTCGGAGAGCATCCCAATTTAGTGCTCAGTCTGCTCAATGCACTTTTGCCACTTGAGGAAGGTCAACAAGTAGAAACGGTGGAATATCTTCAACCTGAACTTGTGCCTGAAGTGCCTTGGTTGAAAGACTCTATTGTAGATGTGAGATGCAAAGACAACAGAGGACGCCAATTCATTGTTGAAATGCAAGTACAATGGACGCAAACATTCATGGCTCGCGTGCTTTTTAATGCATCAAAGGCCTATGTGAAACAGTTAGACAGAGCTCGAAAATATGAAAGCTTGCAACCTGTCTATGCATTAAATTTAGTAGATGATATTTTCGACAAAAAAACCGATGAATTTTATCATCACTACTCCATAGTCAACATATACGACACCAACAAGAAACTCGATGGTTTAGAGTTTATATTCGTTGAACTTCCAAAGTTTAAACCAGAAAAACTTCGAGATAAAAAAATGATGGTCTTATGGCTACGTTTCCTAACTGAAGTAAAAGATGGTATGCAAGATATTCCTGAAGGTCTTGAAGATGAAAAAGAAATTGGTCAAGCATTAACTATTCTACACGAATCAAGCTTCAGCGATGATGAGCTATATTTTTATGATCGCTACTGGGATAGTGTGAGTCGCGAGCGCACGCTCATCGACGGAAAAACACGCGAAGCTGAACAAATTGGCATGGAAAGAGGGATGGAGAAAGGAATGGAGAAAGGAATGGAGAAAGGAATGGAGAAAGGCATGGAGAAAGGCATGAAAAAAGGCATGGAGAAAGGGATGGAGAAAGGGATGGAGAAAGGGATGGAGAAAGGGATATCTACGATTGCAAGAAACATGAAAATTGAAGGATTGCCAATTGAGATGATAAGCAAATTAACCGGTCTTTCAGTAATCGAAATTGAAAACATCAAACTATGAGATAGTGTCAACTATAACAAAAACATACTTTAAGTAGGATTCCTTTCCTAAGTTATCCTACTTAAAGTAAGTTTTTCTAACTATTTCTCTAAAACTATTTAACCACCACATCAATAATCACCACATCTTTCAACGGACGTGCATTTCCATCGACTCCAACACCCGATATGCGCTTCAATACATCAAATCCGCGCACACACTCTCCGAAAACCGTATATTTGCCATCAAGCTCCGGATAACCACCTTCCGTTGAATAAACCAATCGTTCCTCATCAGTGAATCGCAGAAAATTACGATCTAATTCTATTTGCGTTTGAATTTCCTGCTTCACATTCTCTGCCAAAGCTCGAAACTCTTCCGTTTTTGCTCGTGCCACATCAACATCTGTCGCTTCCGAAGCTTCTTTCTTCAAACGTTTCAATCGTTCACGCACCTCTTCGGTATATACAGCTGCTGTTACCCGCTTTTTAATCGGAATATTAACCGAAAGCTCTAGCGTGTCGAGCTCTCCCTGTCGTCTCACCGACCCTTGAACCACATAAAACTGCGAAATATCCGACTGTTTAAACGGATTTACCGCATCATCTTGTCGGGGTGCACACAAGGCGCCTCGTCGGTGAAAATGGTTTGCTCTAATTTCATCATCAACCGTGTGATCGGGCGAACCATAACCTATCCGTGCTCCCGCAGGTGCATTGCGCGACGAGCGAGAACCTCCTTGAATCAAATAATCTGAAATCACTCGATAAAACAGTGTCCCATCAAAATAATTCTCGCCTGCCAACTTCAAAAAGGCATCGCGATGAAGTGGCGTATCATCATAAAGCTCAAACTCCATCACCCCAACATTTGTTTGCACTTCAACCCGCTTTGAGCCTCCAGCAAAAACGCTTATCGCAAACACATTAAAAAGAAAAAAAATAAAAATCCTGCTCATATAACCTCAATTCCTTAATATTCTAAACCCTATTTTTCATTGGGCGCTCCTAAAGGCCGGGCTTTCCACTTCAATCTTTTGCCTTCTTGGGTCGGCAAAAGGATTTCCGTTGCAATCCCTAGCGCAAAACACGCAACTCCATGATACATGAAACAAAAATAAACAATCCATCACACAACTCAAAAAAAAAAAAAAAAAAAAAACAGATGCCACTGCAAGGAATGACATCTGCACAAACAAAACTAACCGATAAATTCAATTATCTACGGTTTAATATCGCTTAACCTTAGCTAAGTTATTCGGTATAAGAAGCCAAGGTCTTCTCCAACTTTTTTCTTCCAAAGAAAATCCTACTTTTCACCGTGCCTAAAGGCAAATGCAATTCATTAGATATTTCTTGGTATTTATAGCCCGATAAATACATTTGAAAGGGAACTCGATACTCATCGGTCAACGACGAGATTTCGTTACTAATATCCTTCGCTCCAATGTGCGAATCGGGAGATTCAAAGGATTCATCGACAGAAATGCCCATGAAATATTCTTTATTTTGTTGCTCGAAAGTGGAGCGAACTCGCACATTACGACGATAATTATTAATAAACGAATTCTTCATGATGGTATAAATCCACGCCTTAAAATTGGTGTCGCTTTTAAAACGCTCACGATAAGTTAAGGCTTTCAAAAAGGTCTCCTGCAATAAATCATGAGCCGACTCGCTATCGTTTGTCAAGCTCAACGCATATCGATACAAAGGTTCTTGCAGAGCAACCAATGCACTATTAAAATTATTTGATTCCATAATTATGCACCTATTAAATTTCATAAACATACTTACCTTTCGAAATCACAACTATAAGTTAGTCCCTCATTGGAAATTATCCTCGTGCTGTAAAACCTTTCCTCGAAAATGGAAAAACTTGAAATAGGCTATTCCTTGTTTTTAAGTATGAAGCAAAGATACAAAGCCCAAAAAACAAAACAAAAGATATTATCATCTTTTTAAGTCGAAAATATCTATCTATCGTAAATAATTACTATAACACGATGTTTCCAATAGGTTTTCACAGCTAATTCATTTCAATAATAGTGCAATTCAAGTTGTTTTCATATCAAAATATAATCGAAGATTCTGCTCGTAAATTACTTTAAATATTCTCTTTTAAAGTAATTTTAGATTTATTCATTTCATTTTAATTAATAAACACAGTCAACTAAACGATAATATAATGCTATATCAAAAGGATTGTCTAAATTCGAACCCGAATGAGAACGCTTTTCTCCATATTATCCTTTTCTATTTTGTGCCTAGTCAATCACGAGACTTCCGCACAAGATTCTTCTATTGCTCGAACGGTTGCAATCATCCACCAAGGCGATACCATTCCGCAATTTATTTTAAAAGAGCTTCTCGTTAATCCAATGCCAACTTTTGAATCGCGACGTTTTGCTCGTCAGTATTGGCGATTAGTGGTGCGCGTGAAGAAAACTCACCCTTATGCCCTCAAAGCGAGCGAACTCATGATGCAATACAACAACAAATATGCGCTTTCAACAGCTAAGGAATCGGAAAAACGAAAATATCTGAAAATGCTCGAAAATGAACTCATTGAAAAATATGGCGCCGAACTCCGAAAAATGAGCATTTCCGATGGCAGAATTCTCATTAAGCTTATCGACAGAGAGCTGAATGCTACTTCCTATGAGCTCATTAAGGAACTCCGTGGTGGAACAAGTGCTTTCCTTTGGCAAGGTGTGGCCCGACTATTTGGAAACGATTTGAAAAGCGAGTTTAACCCCGATGAAAATTTCGAAGACGAACACATTGAGCAAATCCTGCTTTTCCTGAAATACGACATGATTTAAAATTCTCCTGTTTTTTTTCACCCCCACACATGCTCATTAATATGCTGTGCTCCTGAAATAGATCTAACTCGTCGCCGCCAATGCAAACCATCATTCATTATTCGCTTCACTTCATTGCTCCACTCATCATTGCTCGTGTCTTTTTTCCTAAAAACTGGAAAAAATGCTACATCCTTCTCCTTGCCACCATGATTATCGACATCGACCATCTGCTGGCTGAACCCATTTTCCAAGCAAATCGTTGCTCCATCAACTTCCACCCGCTTCACACCTACCCTGCTCTTGCCGTCTACATCGCAATGTGCTTTCTGAAACAACCTTACCGAATATTTGGAATCGGACTAACACTGCATTGGTTCACCGACTTGCTCGACTGTGTCTTGTCGATGCGATGCTTTGAATGTGCATTGTCGATTTAATGCAAGAACTCACATTCAATCATACTTTTAAAACTACTAGATTATTAAATATAAAAAAAGGCTAGTCATGCGAGAAACCACACAACTAGCCTTTTCCTTTATTTCGAGCTCCGATAAACTCGCTCAAATCAAATCCTCTTAACGGAGAACATGGGCATTTAAACTCACCACAATGAGTTCGCCTCCTTGACCAGAAAGCACATACTTATCGTTACCAATCATGGGCTCTAGCTGTGTACTCACCACGTGCTCGCCCCCATTCACAAAAATTTCAACCGTACTTCTATCAACAAAGATTTCAAGAAAAACATGCTCGCCATTTCTAACAATCGGAAATGATTCCGCAGCCCAACTCATCACATCGCGCTTAACATTATAAAGCAACTCAGTGCCCTCTCCACGACGAGAATTTAGCACCAAGAAACCGAAAGCATCGGCCGTGTTTAAGTCAAATTCTCCTTTAATGTGTGTGCTCACTCCGCGCAATCGTGAAATCGGATTGTCATTCAATCCAGGAATTAGCTTCTTATTGCGCAACTTCAACACCTGACGGATATCGAGCGAACTCAATTCTGCCACCGGTTTTTTAACCATTATAGGCTGACTATCACCGTTTGATTTCAACGAGAGTTCCATGGGGAGCGACAACACACCACAATACGAAACACCATTCAAGCGATCGGCGGAAAGCAAGCCGAATTGAATTGTGCGCTTGTTTTTTGAATCATAATATGAAATAGGAGCCAAAAAATCGCCTGCCTGCTTATCGAGAACACTGGTCATTGCCGAAAAACTTCGTCCGTTGAAAGAACCCAACATGTAGTTACCCTTTCTATCGCTAAGCACCCACTGTTTGTTATCTTCAGCACCATCAACAGGCAGCTGAATTAAATCGGGCGAGCCACTCAAACCACGAATATGACTAGCAAAGGTCCAATCTTTTAAATTGATCGAAGTATAGAACGATATACCCTCGGCATCTTTATCACCATCGGGTGTGCGTGCTAGTAAAAGCACATATGATTTTGTTTCTTCATGCCACATGAGCTTAGGGTCGCTTGCCAAATCGGCAGTGTCGATGGGAAGCTCGATTGCAGAACTCAAATCAGCCCACGAAACACCTCCATCGGCACTCGTGGCAAAATGAACTCCTTCGCCATCGAGCACATAGGCTAATATTAAAGCCTGAGAACTCGCTGATTTTCCGCTCACCACTCCACCCTGATCACTCACACACGAGGCGCCATTCATGCCCTTTCCTCCAGGAGAAAAAACAACACCCTGCTCCTTCCAATCGATTAAATTGCTCGATGTTGCACAAGCTAAACTGTAATTTTCTTGCGATAGTCCATCGGCATTATATGAATAAAACAAACGATATTGCTCACCATCATAATTCAAGCCCACTGGTGTTCCCATGGCATTTGATTTAGGTGTGAAATGATAAGCCGGACGAAAATAATGGGTTGAATCTTCTACTTCTATTGCTTGTGTGCCAAATGCCGCGCATGCTAGCAAAGCTACTATTAAGGATATCTTCTTCATCATACTATTTAAGGGGACTTTAACGTTTTCGAGGCACAAAAATACATTTTATTATGGACATTTCCCCCGATACTCGTAAAAAGTTTGTCAAATTGGTTTAAGTGCGAAGCCGGGTGAGCGATTGCAGCGGAAATCCTTTTGCCGACCAAAGAAGGCAAAAGATTGCAGCGAAAAGCGCGACAGCATGGCGTGGATTGAGGCGATGGAAGATGCTGGCACCCCCGAAAAAACCACAAAAGAAGGAACGCAAACGAGGTAATTGGAAATTTTAGCTGCCAATAATAATTTTATTATATCTTTGCAAAACGAAAATTCTAAAAAACTCAACATGTCATTGCTCTTCATTGGCGGAAGCGAAATCGTTCTGATAATTTTTGTGGTTTTGCTCCTTTTTGGTTCGAAATCAATTCCCGACATTGCACGAGCGATGGGCAAAGGGGTGAGCGAATTTAACAAAGCAAAAGACGAAATTACGCGCGAAATTAACCAAGCCAGCACCACGGCTAAAAAGAACGACCCCGAAATTGAGCAACTCATTGACCAAGAGAAGAACAAAGCATAAATCTACACGCCTTTCAATGCCCTTTAAACCATGATTGAACTTAAAAATATTCACAAATCGTTTGGCGAACTCGATGTGCTTAAAGGCATCGACCTTTCCATTCCCAAAGGAAAACTCCATGCAATTGTTGGCGCAAGTGGTGCCGGAAAAAGCACGCTCCTGCAAATTATTGGCACCTTG
Source organism: Mangrovibacterium sp. (assembly GCA_047971925.1). GTDB lineage: Bacteria > Bacteroidota > Bacteroidia > Bacteroidales > Prolixibacteraceae > JBKEDC01. Next base: position 28,100 of record JBKEAC010000042.1, on the reverse strand, counting down.
AGCCGCCCCGACAAAGGCGAACTTTACATTAAAGGCGAAAATATTTTCAAAATGAGCGAAAAACAGCTGGCACAGTTTCGAAACAATGAAATTGGTTTCGTTTTTCAATTTCACTACCTCCTGCCCGAATTTAACGCCCTCGAAAACGTGTGTCTCCCTGCTCTCATTGGCAATCGACCCAAAAAACAAACCGAGCAACGAGCAAAAGAATTACTCGACTTTTTGGGGCTAAATCAGCGCATGCTCCACAAACCTAGCGAGCTTTCGGGTGGCGAAAGACAACGGGTGGCGGTGGCTAGAGCGCTCATTAACAACCCTTCGGTGATTATGGCCGATGAACCTTCGGGAAACCTCGACAGTAAAAACCGCGACGATTTGCATTCGCTTTTCTTCAAGCTCCGCGACGATTTCAATCAAACTCTTATTATTGTAACACACGACGAGCAATTTGCAAGCGAAACCGACCACATCATTCACATGCACGACGGTCTTATTAACGCCGATAATTAACCCAAACTAACACTCCACATTTAGCTCCAAACCATCGAAAGCAAAGGAAACCTGCGGCGGTAGATTCTTAATTTCTTGGGCATGCAAGCCCATGTGGTGAGAAATGTGGGTAATAAAAGCTCGTTCGGGCTGCAATTCAGCAATCAATTCCAAAGCCTGATTTAAATTCATGTGCGAAATGTGTTCCTGCTTGTGAACAGCCCCAAGAACCAGAACATCAAGACCTTGCAACTTCAATTTCTCCTTGTCATCCAAACTGTTCATGTCGGTTAAATAAGCAAATCGACCCAATCGAAACCCAAAAACAGGCAACTTGTAGTGCATGCCTCGAATCGGACTAAAATTAATGCCCGCCACTTGAAAATCGGCATGCTCAATTTCATGCAATTCCATTTCGGGCAATCCCCCAAAACGAAAATCCGAAAAAACATAGCTATAAACCCGCTTCAACGCCGCAATCACCCTACTTTCGGCATAAATATCAACAGCCGATTGCTGTACTTTATTAAACGCGCGAATATCATCGAGCCCAAACATATGGTCAACATGCTCGTGCGTGAGCAACACCGCATCGAGTTTTTGCTGCGAAATGCGAAGCATTTGCTGCCGAAAATCAGGTCCAGCATCAATGAGCACACTCCTCCCCTCAAGCTCAATCAACACCGACGAACGCAGTCGTTTATCCCTACTATCGCTCGACAAACAAACCTCGCAATCGCACGCCACCATTGGCACTCCTTGCGATGTGCCCGTGCCTAGAAACTTAATTTTCATCTGCTTTTTTGTTGCTCTCATGCTGCAAAACTACAAATTTAAAAAATATAAAACCGCCTTTCTCGAAAGTTTTCGCGTGCCTCTTTTGGGGGTGCCGGCATTCCTCCCCACCGCATTCCCTGCCCCTGCCGTCGGGCTTTCCGTTTCAATCTTTTGCTTCGTTCCTCCGCAAAAGGATTTCCACTTCAATCCCTCACCCACCTAACGGTAAGTAAATCGAAACATTTGCAAACCGTAGCGACGCATAACATACCTCACTTTTATTACAAAAACATTCGTAGCGACGCATGATATGCGTCATATATATTACAAAAACTGAATTCAGTTTTTACCATATAGGAGTCCTGTATTACAAAAACTGAATTCAGTTTTCACCATATAGGAGTCCTGTATTACAAAAACTGAATTCAGTTTTCACCATATAGAAGTCCTGTATTACAAAAACTGAATTCAGTTTTTACCATATAGAAGTCCTGTATTACAAAAACTGAATTCAGTTTTTACCATATAGGAGTCCTGTATTACAAAAACTGAATTCAGTTTTTACCATATAGGAGTGCTATATTACAAAAACTGAATTCAGTTAAGTATTTAATGTTACAATTCATGCCTAAAAATCGCTAAGATAACTCTTAATTATTCTAAATAACGATGTGTATTTTGCAGTTTTTTAATGACATAGCAAATAAAATGAATAAAAATTCGCCAAAATGTATAAAAACTTGCTTGAAAGTATATGTATGTAATTGGAGACCGGTCAGATTTAAATCGATCGTCTTTCATGTTTTAATTTTTTTTCTCAGATGATTTTTTAAAAATTCAGAATTATGACTACACAGACTGATAAATTTAGAACGGACAACAAGATTTATGAAATGAACAGCAGAAATGATTACGGAGTTCAGGCTTGCAATGCATAAAATTAGAAAGCAAAACACGTCTTTGTCGATTAGCAAAGAAGGATAATTTTCTGTACATTTGTGATAAATTAAAGCGCATTTAAAAATCATGGCAAACTTATATCTCATACCCATCACACTTGGCGAAACCGAAATTGCCCCGGTTTTACCAAGCACAAACAGCGAAATTATCAAACAATTGAAACATTTCATTGTGGAAAACGTTCGCACCGCACGCCGATTTTTGAAACAAGTTGATAAGTCAATCGACATTGACACGCTCACTTTCTATGAGCTAAACAAGCACACCGACATGAAAACGATTGTCGAATATTTACAAGCAATTTCTGAAGGCATGAGCATCGGTGTAATGTCGGAAGCTGGTTGTCCGGGAATTGCCGACCCTGGAGCTGAGGTTGTTCGATTGGCGCATGAAAAGTCAATAAAAATCATTCCACTGGTTGGTCCATCGTCGATTGTGCTTGCCATGATGGCATCGGGCATGAACGGACAGAACTTTGCTTTCAATGGCTATCTGCCCATTAATAAGAGCGAAAAACAGAAGCATTTGAAAATGCTTGAAACAAGAATATTTAAAGAAAATCAAAGTCAAATTTTCATTGAAGCCCCCTATCGCAACTTGCAATTACTCGACGATTTGCTTTCCATTTGCGCCCCCAACACCAAACTCTGCATTGCTTGCAATTTAACATGTCATGACGAATTTGTGCAAACTCAAAACATTGCTCAATGGAAAAAATCAATTCCCGACATTCAGAAAAAACCCGCCATTTTCATTCTGGGCAGCTAAAATGTTTTTTTATTCCTCACTGCTAGCACATGCAGCATGAGAACGCCACTTTAAGATGACAAAATTGAGCAAAAAGCCCGAAAACAACAGGTAGTTTCCTATGGGAAGATTCAAATAAGTTGATAATAACTTCCCCGCCAATGCCACCACTCCACCAACGAGCATTGCCAAGGGAGCATTCTTTTTATTCACCGACACATTCCACAAAGCAAGAACAATTGGCACAATAAAAGCACCAGAATAAAACGCCAAAGCAAGCAGCAAACTATTAATGATTGAAGTGGCATAGAGTGCAATGACCATGCTCACCACGCCGAGCAAAACAACAAATTTTTTGGTATCTTTAAGCGACTGCCGATTGTCGATATTTTGATTTTTCAATTCACTCAGCATTATGGAGGCGGTGAGCAAACAAGTATCGGCCGAAGAAATGACCGCCGAGAGCAAGGCTGCCGCCATGATTCCAACCGCCCACGAGGGTAAATATATTTTCACCACTTCAATGAGCGCTACCGAGTGCAGCTGATCGGCATTTAAGTTTTCGGTAGCAAACACCCCCAAGTATGTCAGCACAAAAGCAAAAGGAATGAGCAGCACAGCACTCAACAAAACACTTTTCTTAGCCACTTTAGCATTGCGAGCACAAAAAATGCGCGAATAGACATCGGGACCAACCACAAAAGTCGATGAAAAACTGAGCAAAAGCACAAGCAAATCGACAAATTCAAACGATGGATTAAATGGAAAGCTATCGCCTAAAGCACTCACCGCAGCATTTCCATGATTAAAATAGAGCATGAGCGCAGAAATGAAAATGCCACCAAGCAAAATAATCATCTGCATGAAATCGGTTTTAATGATAGAAATTTGTCCTCCAATGAGTGTATAAATAATAAAGACAAGAGCGGCAATGACCACCCCCCAATGATAGGAAAGTGCAAAGAGCGTGAAAAGAATCTTAGCCGCAGCAATCACCTGAGCCGCCACAATGCCAGTCCAAGCCATTGGAATGATGACCGACGCCAATTGGTGCGCAGTTTTACCATAGAATTTACCGATTAAATCGCCGAGTGTGAATTTTCCATGTTCAAAAACACGATTCACCACCGGAAGCAAGCACAAAAAACCAATGGCTGCCGCAAGCAGATACCACGATGAAGCCCACTTTTGATGCATTGCCAAATTAACACTCCCCAAAATGGCAGAACCACCAAGCACGGAAGAAAGAAGGCTACCCATGACAAGCAAAGTTCCTTTATTTTTGCCAGCAACGAAATAATCGGTTGGACTAGCAATTTGCTTCGAGGCAAAAAAGCCAAGTCCGATCAAAATCAGAAGATATAATATAAGTATAGTAGCAATCATTGAGGCAAAGTTAATATCTTTGTGGTAAATATCTAGAAAAAAATGCAAACAAGAAGCTTAAAAGAAATCAGAGAGGAACTCAAACACTATCCGAACGAGGAGCTATTTGAGATTTGCATGCGCATGGTGCGATTTAAGAAAGAAAACAAAGAACTTTTGAGCTATCTTTTGTTTGAATCGGAAGATGAACAAGCTTATGTGAATTCGGCGAAAGCTGAAATTGACCAAGGATTTCGAGAAATGAGCAGACGAAGTGCTTATACCATTAAAAAGAGCATTCGGAAGATATTAAAAAACACAAAGCAAGCCATTAAATACAGCGATAGCAAATCGACAGAAATCGATTTGCTTTGTTATTTCTGCAGAAAGATGCGAAATTCAAAAATCGGACTTGATAACAGCTTGCAGCTTCGCAATCTTTATGCCACACAAATTAAGATGGCAGAAAATGCACTTTCAAAACTACACGAGGATTATCGAGTGGAATTTATTGATGAGATTCAATGGTTGAAGAGTTGATAAATCGAATGTTAATGTTCGAATAAGTTCAAGTGAAAAGAGCCGCAAAGATATTTTCTTTACGGCTCTTTCTATCGTTCGAAAAAATGAAAGCATGTTGATTTTATCAATGCAGTTTTAACAAAATCAGAATCGAGTCTTTTTCATTTCTCGAACACTCAATTTGAATAAATTCGACATTAAGCACAAAACGCCCGATTATCAATTGGCAGCAAAAGCATTCAAAAAAAAGAACACAAAGCAGAGCCACAGCATTTCGAGCAAAGTGAATTAAACACTTCTAATTTGCCCCACACTTTAAATATCTTTAGGCAGCACCACATTGAGTAAAACGCCCATGAATGCAGCGATTGTGAGCCCCGACATTTCCACCGAACCGCTCATTGGAATGGAGCCAATGCCGATGCCCGCCACAAGAATAACAGACGCAATGATGAGGTTACGAGAGTGCCCGAAATCGAGTTGCGCATTCACCATTGTGCGCACACCAATGGCAGAAATCATTCCAAACAAGATGACAGAAATTCCCCCCATCACAGGCAGCGGAATGTTTGAAATAGCCACGCCGAATTTGCCGAAAAAGCTCAACAAGATTGCCATGACAGCAGCCACTCGAAGGATGAACGGGTTGTAATTTTTCGTTACAGCCAACACGCCTGTATTTTCACCATAGGTGGTGTTAGCAGGTCCGCCAACAATTCCGGCAAAAATAGTTGCTAAACCATCGCCAAGAATTGTGCGATGCAAACCGGGGTCTTTAACAAAATCTTTGCCCACCACTTCACCATTACTTTTAATATCGCCAATGTGTTCCATGAAAACCACTAAAGCAATCGGAGCAATTGCAAGCACGCTCGACCAAGAGAATGCGGGCATTGTGAAAATTGTACTACGCACCGATTCATCGGAAAACACCATCCAAGGCGCATTGTAAATCGCCTCAACGTTTAGCACGCCACAAAAAGCGGCCACCATGTAGCCCACAATGACCGATGTGAGGATGGGCACCAAGCGGAAGAAAGATTTATCGATAACACTACAAATAATCATGGTTAAGATAACCGAAAGACTTATAAGGAGCGAAATATTGCTAAATGCGCCATCAACATAGAGCGCATTGTTCACCGCAATAGGAGCCAATCGCAATCCGATGACAATGATTGTTGGACCAACCACAATGGGAGGGAATAGGCGATTAATATTATTAATTCCCCAAAATTTCACGAGAGCAGAAATAGCCACATAAACCAAACCCGCTGCAATGATTCCCCCTTTCACTTCGGCGATACCATATTGTTGTAAAACTAAAGAAATTGCGCCGATGAAAGCGAAACTCGACCCTAGAAATGAGGGCACTTTAAATTTTGTTACCCAATGAAACAGAAGCGTGCCCACTCCGGCAGTGAAAAGGGCAATCGACGGATTTAATCCGGTGAGAGCAGGAACTAAAACAGTGGCACCAAACATTGCCAAAACATGTTGGAATCCGAGAAGCAGAATGGAGGCTCTGCTGTGCTGAGGTTTTTCTTTTTTCATTTATAATAAATTTTGAGCAAAGGTAGTTTTTCTTGGACTAGATAACAAAATAAGCCGTTATATTTAACACATCGATTATTACAAAATAAAAAAAGCTCATTTTAAAAAAAAATCATCGAAATATTTGCATTCCAATTCAAGAATTTATGTATCTTTGAAACCGCAAATTGAAAAACGAGGATTTAATCTTTGCTTTCAAGGAGTTTCCCCGATTAAACTAGTTCATTTGCTAGGCGGGGTAATATTAAGTGACATATAAATAATATAATGATGAAACCTATATTTTATAGTTTAGCCATTTTTTTCGCATTTTCAGTAGCAATGACATCTTGCACGTCGAAACCAGAAGCCCCTCTAGGAGCTCATCAAACAACAGAAATCTTACCATCATGGAATAATAAGGTTAGAATGCAGATTGTGAACTATGTGCAAAAGGTTACAACACAAAACGGTCCTGATTTTATTCCAGAAGAAGACCGAATAGCCACATTTGACAATGACGGTACACTTTGGAGCGAAAAGCCAGTAACATTTCAAATTCTTTTTGCAGTTGATGAAGTAAAGCGCATGGCATCGGCACACCCCGAGTGGGCAACAGAAGAGCCGTTTAAATCGGCCATTGAAGACGACATGACAAGCTTGATGCTTCAAGGAAGTGAGGGCGTAATGAAGTTAATTATGGCCACACACACAGGCATAAGCAACGATGAGTTTACCCAGAATGTACAAAACTGGCTATCAACTGCCGTTCATCCGATAAAAAAGGTAAAATATACCGATTTGGTATATCAACCCATGCTAGAACTACTCGATTATCTTCGAGGTAATGGTTTTAAAACCTTTATTGTATCAGGAGGCGAATTGGCGTTCATGCGAGCATGGACAGCTGGGGTTTATGGCATTCCACCATATCAAGTAATCGGCACATCGTTTAACACCGAATATGTGTTTGCTAACGACACATCGAAAATTATGCGATTGCCATCGTTGAATTTCTATGATGACAAGGCAAATAAGCCATTAGCAATTGAACGACACATTGGTATCCGTCCGGTTTTTGCTGCGGGTAATTCCGATGGTGATTTCGAAATGTTGCAATATGCCGATGGTAATACACACACCAGCTTTCAGCTATACATTTCGCACACCGATGGCGCAAGAGAGTTTAGCTATGGTCGTACGGATCATTTAGCACCACTCGACAAAGGGTTGGACTATGCATTGGAGCATGATTGGTGTGTTCTGGACATGGAGAATGATTGGAATCGTGTATTTCCTGGCGATTCGATTACGCACGAAGAAGAAATTACGGAATAGCACATTCGGTGAAACAGATTTGAAATCCTCAATTAATGCTTTCGGACATTGATTGAGGATTTTTTATGGAGATGAGGTGTTTAATTCGTGCCGAATTTTCGGATTCATGTATTCTTTAAGCATATTTAACTTGACTTTTTTCAATTTTCAGTTCAACAATTGCATAAAGCTTCTATTTTTGTGCCTTTAAAAATGTATATAAATATAAAACTATGAGAAGTAAATTTCTTTTATTTGGAATTTTGTTCATGGCAATCTTTGCCACAAGTTGTTCATCGAGCAAAAGTGCTACAGAAAGCACTTCGGTTGACATGAAGAAAAAATTGTTTAATGGCACATGGGTTTTATCGTATGTGGAAGAAGACAAAGGTTTGCAATTGGCACCTGATTTAATGGTTTTCGGCTTGGGCGATGCACAATGCTTTAAAGGAAGTGTTTGGAATTTGGTTTCGAACAACAACACTGGAGTTATTAATTTAGCTGAAGGGACAGCATGTGTGGCTGGAAGCTACAACACCATGTGGACTGTTTCGGGCGATACGTATAACTTTAAGTTTATTGACAGTCGCAACACGGCAAAACATGTAACTACGGGTTATTCGTTGAAGATTTTGAGCATTGATGAGAACAACATGCGCCTTCAAACCACAGTGAGTTTTTTGAACAAACAATGTCCGATTGTTTTCCATTTTGAGAAACAACAATAGTTCAACAAGCTGCATTTAAGTTGACTTAAAAGATTTAGAATAAGAAACAAATAAAGATAATACACAAATGAAAAGTTTGACAGTAAAATTAACTGCCCTTGTTTTAGTGATGGGCTTGTTGGCGTCGTGTGCAAGTATGAATAGCACACAAAAAGGTGGTGCTATTGGCGCTGGAGCTGGAGCCGCTTTGGGCGCATTGGTTGGTCATTTCACAGGAAACACAGCTGTTGGTGCAGCAATAGGCACAGCCGTTGGTGGTGGTGCTGGAGCTATCATTGGCAACCAAATGGACAAGCAAGCGAAAAAGATTGAAGAAACAGTGCCTGGAGCTGAGGTAACAACAATTAATGAAGGTCAAGCAATTGAAGTAACTTTCGATGGTTTAGGCGATGGCATTACTTTCCCCACGAATAGCTCTACCCTTTCGGCAGAATCGAAGGCTAATTTGAGCAAAATGGTAAGTATTTTCAAAGAATTTCCTGATACTTATTTAAGTATTAGCGGACATACTGATGACAAAGGAGCTGACGATTACAACTTGAGTTTATCGGAGAAACGAGCTAATTCGGTTAGCAGCTATTTGATTTCACAAGGCATTGCAAGCAGCAAGATTACAACAGAGTGGTATGGTGAAACAAAACCACGTGTGGCAAATGACACCGATGAGAATCGCGCAAAGAACCGTCGTGTTCAAATTTTGATTGTTCCTAATGAGAAGATGATTCAAGATGCTCAAAAGCAAGCTGGAGAATTGTAGTTTTTCATATTAAGAATAGACTTCCATGAGGCATTATGGTGTGAGAATAAACACACCCTAGATGAGCTAAGAAGTTTCGATGATTTTAAGGGGAAAGAGATGGATTTAATAATCTGTCTCTTTTTTTGTTTGCAGAACTGGCGCAGCTTGTGTGAGGGATTGAAGTGGAAATCCTTTTGCGGAGGAACGAAGCAAAAGATTGGAACGCAAAGCCCGACGCCGAGGGGGAGGAAAAAGCGCTTGCGGCGGCACACCCTATTTATTTTCATTTTTAGATTATAAATTTGATTTTTTTTGTTATATTTGTTAAATTATCGATTTGGCGAATGCTTAAATTACGATGATTTGAGTATAAGCTCTAAATTGGCGCAATAAACGAAAAGGATTGAGATAGGATCTGAAATTATGGAAGAATCGAATGTAAAAATGACGCTAGTTGATCGTCGTTTGGTGAATGATTATTATGATGAGCTGAAGCGAAGCTATGGCAATCGGATTAGCCCCGATGGAGCAGAGCGAATTCACAAGGCGTATTTGTTTGCCTGCGATGCGCATGCGGGAGTGAAGCGTAAATCGGGGGAGCCGTACATCATTCATCCGATAGCTGTTGCCACGATAGCCTCGGCAGAGATTGGATTGGGAGCAACGGCAATCGTTTCGGCACTACTCCATGATGTTATTGAGGATACGGAATATACGTATGACGATATTTCGAAGTTGTTTGGCGAGGAAGTTGCAAAGATTGTTGATGGATTGACCAAATTATCGAATGAGTATTCATCGCAGCAGGATTCGAAGCAGGCGGTTAATTTCAAAAAAATGCTGCTCACGCTATCAGATGATGTGCGTGTGATGTTAATTAAGCTTGCCGACCGATTGCACAACATGCGCACGCTGGGAAGCATGGCACCCTTGAAGCAGTTGAAGATATCATCGGAGACTTTATATATATTTTCGCCATTGGCACACCGTTTGGGCTTGTATGCCATTAAGACCGAGCTGGAGGATTTGAGTTTGAAGTATACAGATCCGCTTGCCTATGAGGAGATTCGAATGCGTTTGCGCAATGAGGAAGAGCAGCGAACCTTTTTAATTAATGAGTTTATCCGACCAATTGAAGAGGCACTTCAGTTGGAGGGCTTTGATTTTAAGATTACCGGGCGATTAAAGTCGGTTTATTCGATTTGGAATAAGATGAAGAAGCAGAATATTTCCTTTGATGAGGTTTATGACTTGCTTGCAATCAGAATTATTTTCAAGCCGATGGAAATGCGCTATGAGAAGCGATTGTGTTTTGACATTTTAGCTATTTTGACCGACATTTATAAGTCGAAGCCCGAACGTATTCGCGATTGGGTTAGCATGCCGAAGACCAATGGCTATGAGGCACTTCATGTAACGGTGATGGGACCAAACGGACGTTGGATTGAGGTTCAGATTCGATCGGAGCGCATGGATGAAATAGCTGAGCGAGGATTTGCAGCACATTATAAGTATAAGGAGAACAATTTGGCTGAGGAGTCGGAACTCGATCGCTGGCTATCGCGCATTCGCGAAACGCTAAGCCACAACGATGGCAATGCGGAAGAGTTTGTTGATGAGGTTAAGATGAATTTAAATGCAAGCGATATTGTTGTCTTCACTCCCAAAGGTCGTGCTATTACCTTGCCACACAATTCATGTATCATTGATTTTGCGTTTGCCATTCACTCGGAGTTGGGAAATCAGTGCATTGGAGCAAAGGTAAATCATAAGTTAGTACCAATAAGCCATCAGCTCCAGAGTGGTGATCAAGTTGATGTTTTAACGTCGAAAACACAGAAGCCTAGTCGTGATTGGTTGAATTTCATTTGTTCATCGCGCGCACAGAGTGGGGTTAAGATGGCGTTGAGATTAGAAAATCGGGAGTATTCAATTGAGGGGAAGAAGATGATTGAAGAGTTACTTCAGCGGCATCATATTCGTGTTTCGTTGCCAAACATGAAGCAGATAACACAGGAGTTTAATTTATCGAACAAGGAGCAGCTGTTTTCACAGGTTGGTTTAGGCACAATTCGATTGGAGGATGTTGAGCGTATTTTAGTACTTCCGAAACAAAATTTGGTGAGTCGTTATTTTTCGAAAGCTTTTGGTTTTTCGAATGAGGAAAAGGATTTATTGGTTAGAGATTCTCAGATTAGCACGAAGGAATTGTTTGTAGTTAAGGAGTATGAGAATGAAATGAATTATAGTTTTTCGGAATGTTGCATGCCCATTCCAGGCGATTCGGTGATGGGCTATTTGGGTTCGAGGAATCATGTTTTCATTCACCGCATGAATTGCTCAAATGCCACAAAACTCATGTCGCAGCAAGGCGATCAGGTGGTTGGCATTGAGTGGAGTCGATTCAAGAAGAAGAGTTATCCGGTTTCAATTCGCTTATCGGGTTTTGATCGTTCGGGATTGCTCAATGAAATTACAGCTGTTATATCGAAGTTGAATAATATTGTCATTAATGCGGTTTATTTCGATGCCGACAATGGTATTTTCAACGGGAAAATGCGTCTTCATGTGCATGAAGTGAGCGATTTACAAAAGCTAATGGATAAATTGTTGAAAGTTTCAGGAATTGACAAGGTGATACGAGAGGATAAAGTTTCTCAAGGGGACTTATAAAAATTAGTTTTAAATTGAGGAAGCTGCTAAATACAGCTGTTGTTCATTTTGTTTTCTGGGAGTGTCTTTTGTGCAAATTTCTTAAATCCGACGCATTGCAAAGCGCCACTATAATCCCTCATAAAATCAAAATGACCTAACAGCTAATTTTTAGAAGGTCGCTTTATAAAATAATTGTTTAAATTAAGTCTAAATTACTTTAGATGTATTATATTTGCGCTATCTTAGAAACGAAGTAGAATTATGGAAAAAGATAGCAAGACACTTAGCGTTGTTCGAGCAATGTTTTCGGAATATATTGAGAAGCACTCACACCGCAAAACTCCAGAGCGCTATGCAATTTTGGAGGAAATTTACTCTCATGAGGGGCATTTTGATGTTGAACACCTTTATGTTTCAATGTCGCAGAAGAACTATCGGGTGAGTCGCGCAACGATATACAACACGATTGATTTATTACTCGATTGCAAATTATTGGTAAAACATCAGTTTGGTCGTAATATTTCGCAATATGAACGTGCATACGACACATGCCATCATGATCATATCATCAATACGACGACAAGCGAGGTTTCAGAGTTTTATGATGAACGCATTACTAAAATTATTAAAGAGGTTTGCGATGAACATCAGATAAAACTATCGCACCACACGCTCTATATTTATGGGCAGAAGATGCCCGATGAAAAAAAATAACGTGTTTTTTAAATTTTCATACTGCTATTTGAAGTTTATTGCTTAATTTTAGCAGCCAAAAGATAACAAGGGCACCGTAGTGATAGTTAATGTACTATTTCTACGGTTTTACTTTGTTCGTTTGGAACTCATGGAAATTCTAAAAATTAGCTGTTAAGTCATTTTGATTTTATGGAGATCGATTTCACCCTAATCGTAGAAACGCATTGCAAGGCATCGGTTTTAAAAGATTAGTGCAAAAGAAGCGCTCAGAAAACAAAACGAACAACGGTTGCTTTTAGAAAGCAGCCCCTTTAAAAACTAATTTTTAGAAATCCCCTAAATTTTAGCTGCTTTAAATGAAGTGATTTTGGGGAATGAAATGTTTTTTTTTGAGAAGTTGAGTTTAATTAGTTCACAACTTCTTTCAATTTTAATGATACAAACAGAATAAGCCTAAAGCTTATTGCACACAGCTTATTGCAATAATTTAAAAAAAATGAAGGTAGATGTTATTTTAGGATTACAGTGGGGAGATGAAGGCAAGGGGAAGATTGTTGATGTGTTAACTCCAAATTATGATGCTATTGCACGTTTCCAAGGTGGTCCGAATGCTGGGCACACACTCGAAATTGGCAATATGAAGCATGTTCTTCACACCATTCCATCGGGTATTTTTCATGCCGACAAGCAAAATATTATTGGCAATGGTGTGGTGCTCGACCCTATTGTTTTCCAAAAGGAAATTGAGGGTATCTCGAAGTTAGGTATCGATTTGAAAAAGAATCTATATATTTCGAAAAAGACTCATTTGATTTTGCCAACTCACCGCTTGCTCGATGCGGCATCGGAAGCGGCTAAAGGAGCGGCTAAAATCGGATCGACTTTGAAAGGAATTGGACCTACATACAAAGATAAAACAAGCCGTGATGGTTTGAGAGTGGGCGATTTGTTTTTAAATTTCAAAGAAAAATACGATAAGCAAGTTGCTGCTCACAAAGAACTTCTGGAGCAGTTTTATCATTTCGACTATCAAGAGGAATTGGCGAAACAAGAGGCTGAATGGATGAAAAGCATTGAGGTTCTTAAATCGTTTCAAATTGTGGATAGCGAACATCAAATAAACGAGCTTATCGCTGAAGGGAAAACCGTGTTGGCAGAAGGTGCACAAGGAACTCTGCTCGATATCGATTTCGGTTCGTATCCTTTTGTAACTTCATCTAACACCATTTGCGCTGGAGCATGCACCGGATTAGGATTGGCTCCTCAACGAATTGGCAAAGTTTATGGCATCTTTAAGGCTTATTGCACTCGCGTGGGCATGGGTCCGTTTCCAACTGAGCTGAATGATGAAGTGGGACAGCAACTCCGCGATGCAGGGCATGAATATGGTTCAACCACTGGTCGCCCTCGTCGATGTGGTTGGCTCGATTTGGTTGCTTTGAATTATTCAATCATGATTAATGGTGTTACTGAGCTCTTCATGATGAAAGGCGATGTGCTTGATCAATTCGAAACGATTAAGGTGTGCACGCATTATGAAATTGATGGCGAAACAACCGATAAATATCCTTTTGAATTGAACGACCGTGTGAAACCTGTTTATGTGGAACTTCCAGGTTGGAAGGAAGACTTAACAAAACTCACGCATGCCGATGAGTTTCCTGAGGAATTTAATAACTATATCAACTTCATCGAGGAACAAACGGGTATTCCTATCACGATTGCATCGGTTGGTCCGAATCGTGCTCAAACGGTGATGATTTCAGAAGAATAGTTGCTCTTTTTTAGATGTCGGTGCGACTGTTAAATGCTCGATTCAGAACTAAAAAGAAATGCCCCTAAATACAAAAAGCGAACCTAGCAGTTCGCTTTTTGTATTTATTTAGCTTGCCTAAAGCTTATATGCTAACATCGCAAAGCTTCTTACGGCAACACCGTATCGCCCATTAGCCATCGATCGACTTCACGAGCGCATGCTCTCCCCTCATTGATAGCCCAAACAACAAGCGACTGACCACGACGACCATCGCCCGCAGCAAACACTTTCTTGCGGGTTGTTTTAAATGAACCATATTCTGCCAAATAGTTTGATTTCGAATCATGTTCTAATTGCAACTGATGACCTAAATCGCTTTCCGGACCAGTAAATCCCATGGCTAGAAGAACTAAATCGGCTTTAATCTTCCGCTCCGATCCAGGCACTTCCTTAGGAATCATTCGCCCCTCCTCGCTTTTCACCCACTCAATGCTCACCACATGAACTGCTACCACATTGCCATCGGCATTCGATTCAAACGATTTACTCATGGTTGAAAATTGGCGAGGGTCAACTCCTTGTTTAAAAATTGCCTCATGCTGACCATAATCAATTTTCATTGACTTTGGCCACTCGGGCCAAGGATTAGAATTTCTATCGACTTCCATGGCTGGGCGTGGCATAATTTCAAGCTGAACCACATGTTCACAGCCATGTCGCAAAGATGTTCCCACGCAATCAGTCCCTGTATCGCCTCCCCCAATGACCACCACATGCTTTCCCTTAGCGGAGATATAATTTCCATCGGTGAGCTTGCTATCGAGAAGGCTTTTCGTGTTTGCTTTCAAGAAATCCATGGCATAGTGAATCCCCATAGCACTTCGTCCCTCAATGGGCAAATCACGAGGCTTTGTTGCGCCACTAGCAAGAACAATGGCATCGTAGTTTTGATATATCTTATTAATACTGGTGTTTTTTCCAACATAGGCATTGGTTTTAAACTCCACACCTTCTGCTGCAAGCAAATCAACTCGTCGCTGCACAACCGATTTATCGAGCTTCATGTTGGGAATACCATACATGAGTAATCCCCCAATTCGATCTTCTCGCTCAAACACCGTAACGGAATGCCCTGCTTTATTCAGCTGAGCGGCACATGCCAATCCGGCTGGACCCGAACCAATGATTGCCACCTTTTTGCCTGTTCGCTCTTCGGGAGGCTCAGGTTGAACCCACCCGTTTTTAAATCCCTTATCGATGATTGCACGCTCGTTATCATGAATAGTTACTGCTGGCTCATTAATTCCTAGCACACATCCGGCTTCACAAGGGGCCGGACAAACACGACCTGTAAATTCAGGAAAATTATTGGTGAGATGGAGCCTATCGAGAGCCTCTCGCCATCTTCCACGAAAAATTAAATCATTCCATTCAGGAATAAGATTATAAACTGGGCAGCCCGAAGCACCATTGTGCATTAATTCGCCACGATGACAAAACGGAACCCCACAATCCATGCAACGACCACCCTGTGTTTCGCATGTTTCATTGTCGCGCAAAACATAGACTTCACCCCAATCTTTCATGCGCTCAGAAATGGAGCGTGTGGGGTTGGCAATTCTATTATACTCTAAAAAACCTGTTGTTTTTCCCATTATTATTCCTCCTTACTTAGCTATCGACATTTCAAATGCAGCATCAACAATCTGCTCCTCTGTATCATATTTTCCTGAACAACGAGCTTTGTCTATAAATCCTAGCATTCGTTTATAATCGCTTGGTATAACCTTCACAAATTTTCGAAGCGATCCCTCCCAATCAGAAAGCAAACGCTTAGCAAGCTCCGATTGTGTTTTCTCGAAATGCGTTTCAATTAGCAACTTTAGCTCTGCCGACTCCAGTTCATCGCTCATTTTCTCCAGTTCAATCATCTCCATGTTGCATTGATTTGCAAAAGTGCCCTGCTCATCGAACACATAGCTCACACCTCCCGACATGCCGGCTCCGAAGTTTCTTCCCGTTTTTCCAAGAATGACCACCTTTCCCCCTGTCATATATTCACAACCATGATCGCCAATTCCCTCAACAACCACTTCGGCACCCGAATTTCTCACACAGAATCGTTCACCTGCAACACCTCGAATATAGGCTTTCCCTGCTGTTGCTCCATAGAAACACACATTGCCAACAATGATATTTTCTTCTGCTACAAATTGAGCTTGCTTGTGCGGATAAATCACCATATGACCTCCCGAAAGCCCCTTGCCAAAATAATCATTCGCATCGCCTTCAACTTCCAATTCAACTCCACCACACATGAATGCACCACACGATTGACCTGCCGAACCCTTCAATTTGAAATGAATCGTTCCATCGGGCAATCCTTCACCCTTATATTTCTTTGTAATTTCATGCGATAGCAAAGTTCCCGTTGACCGATCGGTATTTTTAATTGGAAACTCTGCACGAACCGATTTTCCAAACTCAATGGCCTCTTTTGCCACTTCCACAAACTTCCAATCGAGGATATGCTCCATTTGATAGTCTTGCTCTTTCGTTTTATACAAATCAACCCCCTCATGTGCCTTCTCCTTGTGCAAAATTGGACTCAAATCAAGATTCTTATACTTCCAATGATCGGTATATTCCTTAAACATGAGACATTGCGATTGCCCAACCATTTCCTTGATAGTTCTGAATCCCATTTCTGCCATAATTTCTCGTAATCCTTCTACCAAGAAAGTGAAAAAATTAACCACATGATCGGGATTGCCCGTAAATTTCTTGCGCAAATTCTCATCTTGTGTTGCCACTCCCACCGGACAAGTATTGCTGTGGCACTTGCGCATCATGATACAGCCCTCCACAATGAGTGCAGCTGTTGCTACTCCCCACTCTTCGGCGCCAAGCAAAGTGGCAATTGCCAAATCGCGAGGCGTGCGCATTTGTCCATCGGCTTGAACCAAGATACGATCGCGCAAACGGTTTTTAACTAATGTCTGATGCGTTTCTGCTAATCCTAACTCCCAAGGCAATCCGGCATGCTTGATAGAACTCAACGGCGAAGCACCCGTTCCGCCATCATAACCAGCAATAAGAACCGCATCGGCCTTTGCCTTGCAAACACCAGCTGCCACTGTTCCCACGCCCGCCTCTGAAACTAACTTCACATTAATTCGTGCATGTCGATTACTATTCTTTAAATCATAAATCAACTGAGCCAAATCTTCAATTGAATAGATATCATGATGTGGAGGTGGCGAAATTAATCCAACTCCGGGTGTCGATTGACGAGTTCTCCCAATCCATCCATTCACCTTATCGCCCGGAAGCTGCCCACCTTCTCCTGGTTTGGCTCCTTGTGCCATCTTTATTTGAAGTTCCCTAGCCATGCTCAAGTAATAGCTATTCACACCAAAACGCCCAGAAGCAATTTGCTTTGTTGCCGAGCACATGTCATCGCCATTGGGCAAAGGAACATAGCGAATAGGGTCTTCTCCCCCCTCGCCTGAATTTGATTTCGATCCAATTCTGTTCATGGCAATTGCCAATGTTGTGTGAGCCTCCCACGAAATTGAACCAAACGACATGGCTCCTGTTGCAAAACGCTTCAAGATGCTAGCCGTGGGCTCCACCTCATCGATTGAAATTGATTCTCTATCGGGCTCCAAATCCATTAAGCCACGCAAGGTGAATGCTGCCTGAGTTTGCTCATCGACTAGTGAAACGTACTTCTTAAATGATTCCTTGTCGTTATTTCGAGTGGCATTTTGCAGCGCATTGATAGCTTGAGGCGACATTAAATGACGTTCTCCGTCTTTTCTCCAATGATATTCGCCTCCTGATTCCAACACTTTGTTTCCTCCCAATCGCAAGGGATAACCCTTCCGATGACGAGCCAGAGCTTCTTTAGCAATATCATCGATCGAAAGCCCCTCAATTCGGCTCACTGTTCCCGAAAAATACATCTCAACAACTTTCGAGCTGATGCCCAATATTTCAAAAATTTGAGCCCCTTGATAGGATTGTAAAGTTGATATTCCCATCTTCGAGAAAATCTTCAACAAACCAGCATCAACCGCTTTAATATAATTCTTAACAGCCACTTCTGGCGAAACATTAATCGTGCCATTGGCTGCCATTCGCTTAATAGAATCGATTGCCATGTAGGGATTTATTGCCGAAACACCATAACCCAACAAAACAGCAAAATGATGAACCTCCCACACATCGCCCACCTCCATGATAATATCCGCCATGCCTCGTTTCCCAATGCGAATGAGGTGATGATGAACTGCTGAGGCTGCCAAAACCGACGGAATAGGTGCATGATCGGTGCTCACCGAAAAATCAGTGAGCTGAATGATTGAATAGCCCTCATCAATGGCATCTTCAACATAAGAACAAAGGCGTTCGAGCTTTTTCTCTAACTTCCCATCTTCGCCTGTGGCATGAAAGACAATGTTAATCTTCTTTGTTTGAAAATGCTTATGGTCCACATACGCCAATTTCACCAACTGCTCATTCGTAAGCACGGGCTGATCGATGGCAATTCGTCGGCAATGCTCTTCCGATTCGGTGAGAATATTTTTAAATCCACCAACATAAGTTCGTAAATCCATCACTATTCGCTCACGGATTGGGTCGATTGGCGGATTAGTAACTTGAGCAAACAATTGCTTAAAATAATGCGATAAAAGAATTGGTCGATCGGAAAGAACAGCCAGCGGATTATCGGCTCCCATTGAGCCCATTGCCTCTTTTCCAGTTTCCGCCATCGGCTTCAAAATCACCTCTAAGTCTTCATGTGTAAATCCGAATGATTTCTGACGCTTTAGCAAGGATTTCTCATCGGGTTCACGCAACTCTAAATCGGGCACCGATGGCAACTCATCGAGATAAGTCATGTTTTTCTTTACCCAATCGCCATAGGGTTTAGCACTCACCACACCACGCTTAATTTCATCATCGGAAAGAATACGACCTTGATTCAAATCGGCCACAAACATTTTCCCTGGCTGCAATCTTCCACGCATTTTCACTTTGGTATGGTCCACATCGAGTGCTCCGGTTTCCGATGCCATAATGAGCACATCATCTTCAGTTACACAGTATCTCGACGGACGAAGTCCATTTCTATCGAGGGTTGCGCCCACAATTTCGCCATCGGTAAAGCACACCGAAGCCGGACCATCCCACGGTTCCATCATGGCAGAATGGAACTCATAGAAATCACGCTTCACCTGCTCCATTTTCGTGTCGTTTTGCCATGCCTCAGGAATAAGCATCATCATGACATGAGGCAATGAGCGCCCACTAAGCACGAGCATTTCGATTGCCAAATCTAAATTGGCACTATCGGAAGCACGCAAATCGCAAATTGGGAAAACCATTTCCAACTCTTCACGAGTGAATTTAGTCGATTCCAATAAAGCTTCTCTTGCACTCATCCAGTTCACATTGCCGCGATTGGTGTTAATCTCACCATTGTGAGCAATGTATCGAAAGGGCTGAGCAAGCTGCCAACTTGGAAATGTGTTGGTTGAAAATCGGGAGTGAACCAATGCCAATGCACTCGATGCAAGCGGATTGGTTAAGTCTTGATAATATGATGTTACCTGCTCGGTGTTCAACTGCCCTTTGTAAATAATCGTCTTGCTTGAACATGAAATAATATTCAAACCATCAAAGCCTAAACCCTGAACGGCCTCACGTGCCATGCGCTCGGTATATTTTCGAAAGATAAACAATTTGCGTTCGAACTCATCGATAGCAATTCCACTTGGCTTTTTAATGAACAATTGCTGCACAAAAGGCTCGGTTGCTCCTGAGTCTCTACCCAAATCAGAATTATCAACTGGCACATCTCGATAACCAATGAAAATCAATCCAAACTTTTTCAAATTCCGATCAATAATTGCCTTGCACTCCCCTCGCTTCTCATCATTCTTAGGAAAAAAGGTCATTGCCACTGCATATTCGCCAAATGACGGTAATTTTATTCCCACTTTCGGACATTCCTCCATGAATAGCTCATGTGGAATTTGAATTAAAATCCCTGCTCCATCGCCACTCTTCACATCATAGCCCGTGCCGCCTCGATGCTCCATGCGCGATAACATGGATAATGCATCGGAAATAACATGATGTTTCTTCCTGCCTTTCAGACTAGCCACAAAACCGATACCACAACTCCCATGTTCAAACTCGGGGCGATAAAGCCCTTGTGCTAATTGTTCTCCAATCTGCATATCGTTATTCATTTATCTTGTTTTCTTATTCTTTTTACACTAAAATGCACTACAGCATAGCAAAATCTAAGCCTTTTACTTTTTTCTCCTTAATATTCTTTAGCTAGAGATATGCAAAACATATCATTTTAAAAGTCATATACAAAAGACTGTTTCATTTTCTTGCAAAATTAACCAAAATAGATGCAATATTCAAGCAATAAACACCATGTTGAATAATTTTTCATATTCAATTAAATTTCACAAGCATTGCAACATTCTCAATAGATTAAAAAATAAGCAGTTAATCTTTCAGATTAACTGCTTAAAAAAACACACCTAAGCGTTATTTATAATAATTTTATCATGATTTTAGCAATTCCGCTAACTTTCTGTCGATTTTTTCAAAACAAAACTGACTAATATTCGTTTTTATCTTCTCTTCAATGAGCGGAAGACACAAATTGCCGATACTTCCTGCATGGGTGTGATTTAATTCCTTGTTTGGCTCATATTCTCCGCGCTGAATGGCAATTCCAATTGAGCGATAAGCATCGCGAAAAGGAACTCCTGCCATCACTTGTCTATTCACATCTTCCACACTAAACACATATTTATATCGATCGTCTTCCAACAATCCATCGCGCACTTCCATGTTCGATATCGCAAATTCTGCAATGCGCAAACAACTCTTCAAATCTTCAATAGCAGGAATAAACGATTCTTTTAATAGCTGAAAATCGCGCGAATAACCTCCTGGAAGATTCGATGAAATCAACATCATTTCAGTGGGCAAAGCCTGAATTTTATTGCAATGCGCTCGAAGCAATTCAAACACATCGGGATTCTTCTTGTGTGGCATAATGCTCGACCCTGTTGTTAATTCATCGGGCAACTTCAAGAAATTGAAATTCTGACTCATAAAAATGCAGGTATCCATGGCTAATTTAGAAAGCGTGCCCGCAATCGACGCTAAGGCAAAAGACACCGTTCGCTCCATCTTTCCTCTACCCATTTGAGCATAGACCGCACTCACATTCATGGAATCGAAACCCAGCAATTCGGTTGTCAACTCTCGATTTAAAGGAAACGAAGAACCATAGCCCGCTGCTGAACCCAAAGGATTTTGATTAACCACTTTAAAAGCTGCATGAAGAACTAGCAAATCATCGGCTAAACTTTCCGCATAGGAACTAAACCACTGACCAAACGACGATGGCATTGCAATCTGCATGTGCGTGTAGCCAGGCATTAAAAATTCCTTGTACTTCTCTGCTTGTTGCAAAAGCGTGCCCGCCAATGCGTCGATAAGTTCCACTAAATTCCGAATCTCTGCACGGGTGTATAGCTTTAAATCGAGCAAAACCTGATCGTTTCGCGAACGACCACTATGAATCTTCTTGCCAATATCGCCCAAACGCTCGGTGAGCATGGCTTCAACCTGCGAATGCACATCTTCCAACTCGTCGGCAATAACAAAATTACCCGCCTTCACATCGGCATAAATATTTCGCATTTCAGCCAACAGTGGCTTCAACTCCAACTTATCAATCAAACCAATTTCGGCAAGCATCATGCTGTGCGCCATGTTGCCAAGCACATCGGCCTCAGCTAAATACAAATCCATTTCACGATCATTCCCCACCGTAAAATCATCAATAAGTTTATTTACAGCTATTCCCTTATCCCAAATCTTCATTTACTTATGTTTTTTTGTCCGTTCATTCATCATAAAAAGAAGCACCTTGCTCTTCTGCTTTCAAAGATAATGATAAATCTCCGATATAAAAAAAGCTGCCCCAAAGGACAGCTTATTTATATCATGATTTAAAGCCCTATTTAAAGATGCTATAACTCACACCAATTGCAAAGACAAAGTTTGAACGGTCGTAAGTTTCTGTGTAAGCACCCACAGTTGAGCTGTTGAAATTACGAGTTACTGGCTCATAGAACGTGTTCATGACAGCCAAATCGAGTGCCAATTTTTCGGTGAAAGCATAAGCCACACCAGCACCAACCGAATGCGTAGCAAAAGAATGCGTTATATCGTTTCTCCAATTATCGCCAATACCTAAATCAGTGTATTGCCAGCCCGCACTTGCCTTAAATTTCTCGGTAATTTTATACTCCACACCCACGTTATAATCGGTTGTGTTTTTATCAATTTCACGCTCCAAGCCTGTTGCAGAATCTTTGCCCCACTCCACACCTTCATCAAAATAAGTGGTAGTTGAAGCCGAAAGAATCCAACGATTTCCGGCATGATAATTCAAACCGAAAGCCAAAATAGCGGGAATATCAGCACGAGTTTCAGCACCATCTTTATACATACCTGTATCATCAACTTTCGTGTCATTTTCTAAAAGTAATTTTGTGCGGAATTCATACTTTGCAGCAATATCCCAACGCTCATTAGGCTTAATGTGTGCGCTAAGAATCGGAGTGAAGCCTGTTGCATTTTGCGCTGCATCAACATTCTTATCGGCCACCATGGCACCATAGGCAGCTCCTTGTGCCGCAGTCAACACACCAGCTCCTTGCAAAGTAGCAATCAAATCAGATGCCAACATGTAGCCACCAGTTAAACCCATGGCTGGCACATTCGGATTCACTTTAATGCCAGCAATGTGACCTTCATAGGCATTTGCGGCAACAATTGTGCGAAAACCAGCAGCCAAGCTCAACGCCTCATTCACTTCATAGGAATAATTCAATTGGAAACCATAGTAAGTTGATGAACCATTGAAATAAATGTCACTTTGATAACCTGTTGTTCCTAATCCCATTTGGTTAAACGCAACGGGCATACCAGCTACTTGCGATTCAAACGAAGGTAAACCAGTAGCATATTCGGCAGTGCCACCACCACCAGGAACACCAAAATAGAAAGAAAACGCCGACTTTCCTTTTTTATAGGCAGCAAAAAACGAAGGCATGACAGGCACACGAACCTCACCAACATATTCTGCTACGCCTTTCGATTGAACATCGCTCAACAAAGGGTGAGTTGATTGAATTGTTCTATCTTGAAACACCGTTTGGCTGTTCAATGAAAAATGCCAACCGTTGCGCATTTGCGTTAAACCAGCAGGGTTGTAATAAACAGCGTCAATTTCAGTCGAGGCATTACGAGAGCCCATGCGAATGTATTGAGCACTTTGATTGGAGTTTGTTACCAAACCACCTGCAAAAAGAGTTGATACCGACGTCAATGCCGCCAAAACAACTAAAGATAATTTTTTCATGTAAAAAATTGATTAATATTAACTATTATAATGGGCGACAAAAATAGTTTCTTTTAGCGCACAAGCAAAATAAATGTGCCAAAACACGCAAAAAGAGGTAAAAAATAACTATTTATACTTATTACGTCGGGCTCAATTCGTGATTTTTCACGAATAAATCGGCATTTTTGTGGAGTTTCGTGCACAAGGTTTTGGCTTGATAGAACTTTCTATTGGTTAATTTCGGTTTAAAATCCTCTTGTTGCTTGGCATTTTAAAAAGATTACAGCGAAAAGCCCGACAGCAGGGCAAGGAATGCCGCAGGGAGGAATGCCGACACCCCCACCTCTTGCCCAAAAAGAGAAGAAGTGAGGGTGTCGGTAGTTAAGGGGACTTCTAAAAATTAGTTTTAAATTGGGGAAGCTGCTAAATACAGCTGTTGTTCATTTTGTTTTCTGAGCGTATCTTTTGCACTAATTTCTTAAACCATAGCTCGCTATGCTTCTGTGAAATTAGTCCAAAATCTATCTCCCATAAAATCAAAATGACCTAACAGCTAATTTTTAGAAGTCCCCTTAAATAATTTACAGTTAATATCTACCAGCTTCCGCCAGCACCGCCGCCGCCGAAACTTCCGCCGCCAAAACCACCGAAACCGCCACCTCTTCCGGCAGAGCCACCGCCAGAAAATCCGCCCCAAGAACCCGAACGGCTTCCTGTTGAGTTCATGAGCCCCATGAGCAGCCAAAAAGGGAGGTTTGAGCCTTTTGATGAGGCACTATAATTCTTGTTATTTCCGTTCATGAAAAGAAGGATGAATGGAATTAAGAAGACTAAGAGTAGGAAAATGCCCGATGTGCCGCCCGATTCAGCCTTTTTGGCATATTCTTTAGGGGTAAATTCCTTTGCTGCGAGCGATTTAATGACGCTACAAGCCTGTGTAATTCCACCATAAACGTCGTTTTGTTTAAAGCGTGGAATCATTTCTGCATCAATAATTTGATTTACGGTAGCATCGGGTAAAATACCTTCAAGCCCATAGCCCGTTGCAATGAAAACTTGCCCTTTCGATTCGGCAGTTTTAGGTTTAAAAAGAAGCACGACACCATTGTTTGAGCCTTTTTGCCCCACCCCCCACTTTTCGCCCACTTGAAAGGCAAATTGTGAAATGTCGTATCCATTGAGCGATGGCACAGTAAGCACGACAATTTGAGTTGAAGTTGATCGAGCAAACTCTTGCAAATCATTCTCTAGGGTGTTTATTTCGGAAGGCGAAAACACGCTCGCCAAATCGTTCACCAATTGAGGCGGATTTGGACGTTCGGGGATATCTTGAGCAACGAGCTGCATTGCGATAAACACGAAAAGCAAGGAAGTAATGAGGCTTTTAATTTTTTTCATTTCAAGGTATTTTATTTTCCAAATGAGATATCATCGGGCAGTTCGTTAACATCGTCTTTTTGGTAAGGAAAAAACTCTTTGAGTTGATTTCCCGCCAATTCAATTCCATGCACTAAACCTTCGGTAATCAATCCTTTTTTGAAATTATTTTGCATGCTCTCTTTTGTTGTATCCCAGAAGTTTTCGGCAACTTTCTCATTGATACCCACATCGCCAATGATTGCAAATTGACGGTCGTGCAGTGCCAAATAGAAAAGCACACCATTTCGAGCTTCGGTTTTATTCATGCTCAGCTTTTTGAACCAATAGGCTGCACTATCGAGCACATTTCCGTGTGCCGAGCTTTCCACATGGAGACGAATTTCGCCAGAAGTGTTAAGCTCGGCACGCTGAATAGCCTCAACAATTTTCTTTTTTTCTTCTGCTGAGAAGAAGTTTTTAATGCTCGTCATTAAAATTCCACTTTTGGAGCTGTTTCGGCACCTTGTTGAGCCTTGAAATAGTCGCGTTTTTCGAAACCAAAAATCATGGCTGTTAAATTCTTAGGGAATTTTCTGATTGTTGTGTTATAGGCTTGAGCTGCTTCGTTGAATTTCATGCGTTCAACAGTAATTCTATTTTCAGTTCCTTCTAATTGGGCTTGCAAATCGAGGAAATTCTGATTGGCTTTCAAATCGGGATACTGTTCCACGCTCACCATGAGTTTGCTCAATGCTTGCGAAAGACCATCTTGAGCTGCTTGGAATTGAGCGATGTTGTCGGCATTTAAATTGCTAGCATCGAGTGTTACAGAAGTTGCTTTCGCACGAGCTTCAATTACTCCGGTGAGTGTTTCTTGCTCGTGAGTGGCATACCCTTTCACGGTGCTCACTAGGTTTGGAATTAAATCGGCACGACGCTGATATGCGTTCTCCACTTGCGACCATTGAGCAGAAACGGCTTCATCCATTTCCACCATTGAGTTGTAGCTACAGCTCGACATTGACAAGCCAAAAACAACTAGCATTAATAATATTAGATTCTTTTTCATGTTTTTTGTTTTTAATTATTTGCAAGCCTTTTTTATTCCAATAGCTTACTGATTATTTATTTATAAATTTATTTCTCCTTCAAAGACAATCTTAGCGGGACCAGTCATATACACCCGATTGTTTAGTTTATTCCACTCAATGAAAAGGTTTCCTCCGAGAAGTTCCACTTCGCATTTCGCATTTGTCAATCCGTTGAGCACATTGGAAACCACCGTTGCGCAAGTTCCTGTTCCGCAGGCAAAAGTTTCACCCGAACCACGTTCCCACACACGCATTTTGCAGTAGTTTTCGTTCACAATTTGCACAAATTCGGTGTTAATTCGGTTTGGGAATAAGGGATGATTTTCAAAAGACGGTCCGATTTTTTGCAAATCTAAATCGTCTGTGCTATCCACGTAAGTAATTGCGTGGGGGTTTCCCATTGAAACACAAGTGATGTTGTAAGTTTCACCATCGACAGTAATTTCTTCATCGATAAATTGCTCGTTGTTGCTGCACACCGGAATCAAGCTTGGTTTTAAGATTGGTTCACCCATATCAACTTTCACCATCACGGCTTGGTTGTTTTCAATGGTAAGCCAGAGGGTTTTAATTCCGCCTAAGGTTTCCACGGTGAACTCGGTTTTAGAGGTGAGCGCTTTGTCGTAAACAAATTTTCCGACACATCTGATGCCATTTCCACACATTTCACTTTGCGAGCCATCGGCATTGTACATGTCCATTTTGAAATCTGCCACATCTGATGATTTAATCAGAATTAAGCCATCGCTTCCAATTCCGAAATGGCGATCGCTCACTTTTATGGCAATTTCTTGCGGATTTTTTAGTTCATCTTTGGTGCAATCAACATAGACATAGTCGTTGCCCAATCCTTCCATTTTTGTAAACTTCATTTTTAATTTCGTAAAGTTACGGTATTTCAAGTTTTTATTTTCAAAGATACTTTATTTTTTGAAAAGGCTCAATGATGTGCTACCTAAAGTGATGATTTTTTTTGAAACTTTAACCTGCGTGTTTCATTCTTGCTTTGGGGCAAGGGGCTAAAGTTAATTGAATTGGAATGATTAGTCGACGTTTAAGTGAAAAAGCAAGCAAAATGAAAGTCGAAGTAAAAAGCAAAAAAAGAGCCGACCAATTAATGGTCGGCTCGATTGTGAAAACTGAATAAACCACCAGCTAAACAAACAATACTAAAGCGTTTCTTCCACAGCGTCTTCCTCCTGCAAATTGCTCGATTTAGCACGCTTCAAGATGCTGTTGTGCGATTTAATAATTCCATTTAGCGTGTTGCTAAAGAGAGAATAATCAACCGTTTGAACCTTGCTCATGGCATTTAAATAGTCCACCAAGTCCTCGTTGATAAGCTGAATGAGTTCAGCACGCAATTTCGAGGCATTTGAGGCTGCAACTTGCTGGGTGCGCAAGTCATAGAAATTAGCATGCGAGGCAATCAACTCAACTTGGGCAGCACGAAGAGCAGTTAGCCTAGAACTCACATAGCTCATTGAATTAATTGCCGCCTGCATTTCTGCATCATTCAAATCGGAAATCAACGAAGAAACATACGACGCACAAGTGAGATACTGAAAGCAATTCATAATTTTACTGTAATAAGGCTGAACAAGCGAATAAACCATTTTCGCCTTATCTAAAAAGATTGAATCGCCCACGGTGTAGGCTTTCACAAGAAGCTGAAAATCGACAAAGCGGGTCTTCAAAGCTTTCATTTGCGCTTGCAAATCCGATTTAACACGATTTCTCATGATTGCCACATTAATTTCCGCTTGTTTCGCCGTCAATCGTTCAAACACACTTTCCAAATGTGTGTCGGCAATATCGCCCAACTGCGATTTCTTTTCAATGATTGATTGAGCCAAACCGTTGGTTCTTCCCACTTGCATGTTAGCATTTACATTTACAATTTTTGTTG